>JAISZL010000045.1 GCA_031269245.1 Synergistaceae bacterium
GCGGAAGATGTCTCCTTCTTCACCGCGATGGCCGCGGGGTCGGCGACCTTGCCCGGTTCGCCGTTCCAATCGTAGAGGCTCCCGTCCCCTACAGCTATGTGGAGGTAATAAGCCTCTTCGCCGCTTACCGTCTCCGTGTCACTTATCTCGCTGCCCTCGTCGTAAGTCCAGAAATATTCGCCGGAGGTTATTTCGGCAAGGCTGGCGGCTTTCGTGAGCGTCACGGCGCTGCCGTCGTTCAAAAGCTTCACGACGGCGAGGCCGGCCAGTTTCTTGCCGTGGAACGTCGCGTCCAAGTCCACCCTGAACGACACGAGCGCCGTCCTGCCCTCTTCCGTCACTGTGGCCTCGAACACCGGCAGCGGCAGCATGTCATACTCCGTGTCAACAGCCTTGCTCAGTTGGGCGTTGCCCCCGATGATTCCGGCTATTTTCTCGGCATCGGCGGTTACTGCGCCGCCAATGGCTTCCGTCGTCACGAAACTGGCCAAGTCTCCGAGTTCTTCGCGCGACTCCAAGCCCTCTGACTCCATCCCAGCGGCGTTGACATCCGTCTCTATTTTGTCATCCGCGAACTCCTCGGGGTAGCCGGCTGCCGGCGGACTCTCGATGGTGGTTCCCGTCCCGCCGCCCGGTTGGCCGGACAGGGAAATATCCGGCATGACGCTGTACTCGCCCTTCACGTTTACCGCCGTGAAGTTCGGGTACACGGGCTCTTTGCCAGGGCGCTTCCTGTGACTGCCCAATGGGTCGCCCATGTGGTCGCAGTTGATGACCCCGTTACGCAGACTGACCACGCCGGACTCAGGGACGGTGACGGTTACGGCGTTCGTCTCCAAGAGATTGTACTGAACGCCCTGGCTTGTCACCTCGCCCCGCGGGGAATCGTATTTCACGTAACAGGTGTCCGGGAAACCGGGGTTGTAGATCCCCGCTATCTTTTCGACCGGCGTCCTTATCCCGTCGAAACTTATCTCCAGCCTGTCGCCGGCCTTGAGCTCGCTTCTAGGGTCCCGGTCCGGGTCCGTGAGGTTCGCGATGTTGATGCCCACGCCCTTGGCGTTTATCACGTGGTATTCATTGAAATCAGCGCCCGACGCGCTGACCTCAACGATATTCCTGCCCGCGTAGAGCTTCACGGTGAACGAGCCGTCTGAGGTTTTCGTGCCGTCGATCCAGCCGGAGCCCCATGCGGTCCCATCGTGGATCGGACTATGTACCCGGACTGAGATTTCTCCCGGACCCGACGGCTTGAACGTGTACTCCGCGTGATCGGTACGCGCCCTGTCGAAATATATAGTGTCGTACTCGCGCGCCTGTATTTCCGTCTTTATGCTGGAATCTTTATCTTTGCCCTCTTCGAGGACCGTCACGACGACGATGCCCGTGTTTATCGGGTCTATCGCGTTGTAATACTCGCTCTTGCCCGCATCGTAGTCGAAGCGTATCGGTCCATATGTCACGCGCAGTACGGCGACGCCGGGCTTCAGCCCCGTTATTTTCGCGTACTCCAGGCCGGGCGAGCCCGACCAATCGTCGCTCACAACGCCGCTCTCCCCTAGTACCTCTACTTTGTAGTCCGGCTCTACGAAGTAGTTTCCAGTGACCCCCTCCATCGCCTGCCAGACCCTTATAGGGATGAGGTCGAAATTCTCGCCGACGTTTAAGACCAAATGCTGGGCGTCGTTTACGTTGAAGTACACGCTGTCGCCCTTGAAGCCGTTGTCCTCGCGATGTGACGGATCCAGTTCCTCCACGTCTATGGTTATGTCTTTCCGCGTCTCGTTCGCGCCGAGGAAAACAACTTTCACGGTCTTGAGGAAGCCCGAGCCGCCGCCTCCGGCGACGTAGTGGAAGCTCTCGCCCTCGACGGTGCCGGTGTAAACATCGTACCCGCCTTCGTTAGGTCCTTTGACCAAGGCGTATTCCTTGAACGGGACGAAATGGGCCGTTTGCAGATACTCCCCTCCGGTTTTAGCGAACGCGCGAATCCCGGCGCCTGAAGTTACCAAGAATTTCACATCCGCGCCTTCGGCGATTCCGGCGCCGGCCGAGAATACCGACAGGGCTAACAGCGTAATAAATAACCGGATAAACGACGCAAACCGCCTCGTCTTCTCATCCCTTCCTTTCTTAGGTTCCATAACCTCTCCTCCGTTTCAGACGCTTTTAAGGCAGGGCCCGCCGCGTTATTTGCGGGAGTTTGTGGCGCGGCGGCCCTACGGTTGTCGCATTTAAAAATTCACTTCGTCCAGTTCTTACGCCGCTTTGCGCATACGCTCCACCGCCAAAGCAAGGGCGAAGACCGCGAAGGCGCCGTACATGCCGGACCCGGCGTCGCATCCGCCGCCTGAACCGCTTACCGCGCCATAATCGTTGTCGTTGTCGTTATCGTTATTTTCAGACGCCTTTGTCCCGGCCATGGCCAGCGGGTCGAGCACCGATCCGGGGGTTGGATCCCAGTCGTAAGCGCTGTTGTCCTTTATCGCGATGCTGACCGCGTACTTCTTGCCGGCCTCTATGACGGTCTCGGAGGAAATCGCGTTCCCCTCAGTGTCCGTCCAGACGTACCGCCCGTGGGAGATGCCACTCGGGCTGGACGCGAGATTGAGCCGTTCCGTCGCGCCGTCACTCCTGAGCTTCAAGAGCGCGATGCTGCCTATACGCTCGCCTTTGTAAGCGTCGAGGCTCATTTCCATCGTGACGAGCGCCGTCTTGCCGCCCGTCACCTCCGCGCGGAACACCGGGAGCGGGGTTACGGTGGACGCGCTGATCTCGGACTTCACCGCGCCGCTGAGGCCGGAGACAACTGACTCAGTGTTCGCCACCAGGACCCCCTCAGCGTCGAACGTCAGGAAGCCGCTAACGTCAGCCGGCACGCCGGCCTGTTCCAGCAGAGCCTCTATCGTTATATCGGAGTCGCTGCCAGCGGAGAACAAACGCACCGCGTCAGGCACCGCCACATCGCTGTCATCCGGCGTAAAAGGCGCGATTTCCACTAACTTGACACCTCCGGCGCTTTCGGCGTTAGTGTCCTCAGGATCGGGCTCAGGCAGATCGTCAAGATCCGCCGCCGGGAACGCGTCGCTCATCTCGTACAGCGCAGGTTCCTCATTTACAAATCTCTTATACGCCACGAGCGCGTACGCCGCCTGCTCCGAGGCCATATTGTTCGCAGAGCCGTTCAGGAGATGCTCGAACCCTCCCGTAGCCTGGTCGCGGAAGGTCAGAAGCGCGGATGTAAGGCTGTTGCCGTTTTTGACGAAACGCTCGTCCGTGGCCGGGTCGACGCCAACCGCGCAGAGCGCCACTATCGTCTGCGATATCGTCTCGGAGGAGTTCCCATCGACACCGCCGATACATCCCGAATTGTTCTGAGTTGCCGACAGCCAGGCGATCGCGCCGTCCACCGCGTCCGTTATCCCCGAGTGCGGCGGCGCCTCGTCGCCTAAGTCCAGCGCCTCATACTCGGCTTCGCTCATCTTGTAGTACCGCGCGAGCGATTGAATCACCATCGCCGTCATGTCAGAGTCCGAAGCGGTCGCTTTCGCCAGGACGCCCCATCCATTGCCGTCTTTCGCCTTGTTCTCCAGGATGTAATTGAGGTAGTACCCGCGCACCTCCGGCTGATCCTCAAGATAGTTCCTCGTGTCCAGCGCTGTCAGCGCGAATGCGGCGCCGTTCAGGCCCTGGGACACGGCCTTGTAGCTGCCGTCCGTCTTTTTATCGGCCAGCGCGGAGACGAAGTCGTACCCGTCAAAATCACCGGCGTCTACGCCCAGCGCGGTGAGCGCCAGGATGACGCGCTCGTTTTCGGTGTACTTGATTGAATCAAGGACGACTTTCCCGTTCTCGCCAACCAATTTTGGATGATCGTCTACGTAGTTCAATACGTACGCGAGATACTTGCCATACCACTCTTCGTTTTCGACTCCGTAACGCGCGAGCGACAGCACCGCCCACTCGCCGCCTATCGAGCTTATTTTCGGGCTCGTCACAGTTTTGCTGAGATAACCGATCACTCCGTCCAGCGCCGCCGTCACTTCGGACGCGATATCACCTGGTTCTCCGTTGTCTCCAGGTTCTCCAGGTTCTTCTGGCTCTCCAGGCTCTTCTGGTTCTCCAGGCCATCCTGGGCCAGGCTCAGCCGGGATCTCGACCACGGTATATTCGCCGCCGCCCAGGGTCGCATTGATAGCCGCCGTCATCTCGGTGATTGTCGCGTCCGGCGCGAGGGGGTTGTTGTGCAGCTTCAGTCCGTCCGCGTACGCCGCCCTTATCGCGTCGGTCCTTTCCCCTTCTTCCAGGGCGTTGACCTCGGCCAGGGCTTTCACGAGCGCGTCGTGGTTCGAGAAGCTGTAGCTAAACGCCGAATCAGGCGGTGAAAACCCGTTCCGGGTCACGTCGCCGCCCTGCTTGGTAAGGGTGAAGGCAAGGCGCACCACGTCGCCGTCTTGCAGCGTCTGCTCGGTGATGCCTTGATTGCTCAACTGGTTGTTGATCAGGTAGACCCAACCGGATTCAAGGCTGTAGTCGAACTCGCTCAGGTTCCCATCGCCCCACCTCGGGCCGTAATCCGCCAGATGCGCAAGGGCAGTGGCCGTGTTCGGGCCGTTCCCCAGTTCGCCGTCCAAGAGGTCGATATAGTCCGGGACGTTCACTTTGTCAGCGCCGGCATCCGCGCCGGCGAGGCCGCCCAGGTATTCGTTGTTTGGGTACTTTTCTCTGTCGATCAGCAGCCTGTCGGCGCCAAGGACGCCCTCAATCAGGTCGTAGACAGTCGTCACGCCCTCCTCCACCTCGAACAGCACCGGCTCACGGAACAGCCCCTGCCCGATCGTGAAGCGCTCCACGTCGAACGCCACTTGTCCCTTCGCGGGAACCGGCTTCTCGGAGGAGTTGGAGGAGACGGTGAGCGTTATAGGCTCCGGCGCCAAGAAGCCTCCTTCTCCAGAAGCAAGGTTCATCTGCACGAGCTGTAAACCCGGACGATACGAAAACTTCAGCCGGGGATTCGTCAGCGCGTAATCGCCGGGGGGCGCGTCCTCCGGGATCTTGAAGGTGAAAACTCTGTTCAATGCGCTGTTTACGGCGGCCGTGTTGGAAATTTGCGCAAGGCCTGGGATATTGGTATCATACGTAAATGCCTTTGTAACGCTATTGATGGTTCCAGTATAGCCGGCGTTCCTTCCCAGCGTCATCGTCACCGCCGCGCCGGGGTAAATGACCTCCGGCGTGAAGCGCGGGTTGGTCTGGTCTAAGACGTCAAACTCGAACTCCGGCAATGTTCCGCCGAACGGCGCCTCCACCTCCCGCGGGATGCCGTCGCCGGTGTTATATTCGACGATTATCTTCCCGTCGTATATGCGGACATCGTTTTGGGGCTCCTCATCGGCAGGGATCGTAAACACCGCCCTGACC
>JAISZL010000064.1 GCA_031269245.1 Synergistaceae bacterium
CGCCCGCGGCGGATATATAGGGTATCAGCGTCACATGGCAATAGAGGACGTTGCCCCTGCCTACCCTGCCAGCTATCTGGCGTATTGCCTCCAGGAACGGGAGGCCCTCTATGTCGCCCACCGTCCCCCCGATCTCGGCTATGACGACGTCGTGATCCTGGGCCACTCTCAATATGTTCTCCTGTATCTCGTTCGTGACGTGCGGGATGACCTGAACGGTACCGCCGTTGTAACGCCCGGCGCGCTCCTTGGTGACAACCTCTTGATATATTTTGCCGGCGGTAACGCTGTTGTCGCTCCTCAGCTTTTCGTCAATGAAACGCTCGTAGTGCCCCAGGTCGAGGTCCGTCTCCGCCCCGTCGTCAGTCACGAACACCTCGCCGTGCTGAAATGGGTTCATGGTCCCGGCGTCAACGTTGAGATACGGATCCATCTTGATTATGGACACTCTGAATCCCCTGCGCTTCAGCAGCGTGCCGAGCGATGCGGCGGTTATTCCCTTGCCGAGCGACGACACCACGCCGCCCGTTATGAAGATAAACTTTGTCATCAGTCAGATCACTCCTCTGCGACCCCAAAAAAGATCATCTCAAATGTTTGAGTGGGTTCGTCGGCCTTCCGCCGGTACGCACCTCAAAATGCAAATGATTCCCGGTCGAGCGGCCCGTGCTGCCGACCTGGGCTATCGCCTGCCCGCGCTTTACGCTCTCACCCGCCTTGACCAGGAGCTTGCTGCAATGGGCATAAAGCGTCGTGGTGCCGCCTCCGTGGGATATTACGATCGTCCGGCCGTATCCGCCCATCCATCCGGAGTGCACCACCTTCCCCGCCGCCGCCGCGGTTATCGCTCTTCCCCTGGGAGCTTTTATGTCAAGCCCCGTGTGAAAGTCTTTGCCGCCTCGGATAGGGTCCTTTCTCCACCCGAACCTGCTCGATATTTTGCCCACGACCGGCCAGCCGAACCCGCGCTTCGCGGAGACCTCGCTTTTCGCGCTTTTAGATACGGCACTCTTGTTCCCGTTGGTCTCCACGAACGCGGCGACCTTCGCGCCCGGCAGGAAGATCTCCCTCCCGCCGACAAGGGAGGCGTCCGGCGAGATCTCGTTCGCGGCCAGTATAGCTTCAGGGAAAATTCCGTACTCCTTGGAGAGCTTCTCCACAGTCTGCCCGTCTTTGATCGTTATGAATATCCCATCCTGGTTGGGGACGCGAACCAGGGTCCCCACCTTCAGGATATCGCCGTCCGAAATTTTGTTGCTCCCAAAAAGGGAGTTCACGTCCAGATCGAAATTGTTGGCGACGCTCCAAAGCGTGTCTCCATTGTTGACGACGTATTCGATCACACTGATCGGCTCCGCGTTCTTTTTCTTCGCCAGAGCCTCGTTCTTGAGTTGAGTTACGTAATCAAGCGTGGCTTGAACGCTTTCGGAGCCGCCGGGTATGTAAAGAACCTGCCCCTCCTTGAGTTTATGCTGGTTCGTCAGCTCGTTGGCCTGCATTATGTCGTCTATGGACACCCCGTGGCTCTCCGCTAGCTTGGAGAGCGTCGCCCCGGACGCCACGGTGATCTCCGTCCAGCCGCGCGACACGCCGAAGGCGGGCGCGTCACCGGAAACCGCCTCTGTTAGCTCCGCCCCCTCCTCGTACATCTCCACTTCCGGGTTTGAGAACGAGAGTACCCCAGCCCTGAACGGCCCTATGCCGCCAGATTCGCCGTTAGGATCCCTCGCGTCAATGGCGTCAATGATGACGTACTCCGACGAGACGCCGGCCTCCTCTTCGGCCGAGGCGAACGAATACCAGAACGTTCCGGCGCTCTTGGCGGAGTAACTTATGCAACCATACGATACCAGCACCATCAACGCCAAGACCGCCCTGAAAATTATTTTTTTTGTTTTCTCGCTTTTAATCATAAAACCCAAAACCTCCTCACATCATAAAAAAGAGAGAGGGGGCGGAAAAGAGACGCTAGTTAGCCCACCTTTATCGTACCCAGGAATTCTCTGTTAGACGCGGTTGTCTTCAATTTGTCGATTATGAGGGACAGGACCTCCGCCTCATCCATATTCGCTATCTTTCTGCGCAGCGACCAGAGGCGCTGAAGCTCCTCCTCGCCCATCAGCAGGTCCTCTCTCCTGGTGCCGGAGCGGGTTATGTCTATGGCCGGGAATATCCTCTGCTCCGATATCTTCCTGGAGAGATGTATCTCCATGTTTCCCGTTCCCTTGAACTCCTCGTATATGACGTCGTCCATTCTGCTGCCCGTTTCGACCAGCGACGTCCCTACGATGGTGAGGCTGCCCCCCTTCTCTATGTTTCGGGCGGCCCCGAAAAATTTCTTCGGGAAATACAGGGCCGCCGGGTCCATTCCTCCTGATAAAGTGCGCCCCGAGGGCGGCACTATCAGGTTTGAAGCGCGCGCAAGGCGCGTTATCGAATCGAGAAGCAGCACCACGTCCTTGCCCACCTCCACAAGGCGCTTGGCCTTCTCCAGGGAGAGCGACGCCACCCTCATGTGCTCCTCCGCCGGGCGGTCGAACGTGGAGGCTATTATCTCGCCGTCAACGGAGCGGCTCATATCGGTTACCTCCTCGGGGCGTTCGTCCACAAGGAGGACCATCATTATTATCTCCGGGTGGTTGAATGTAATCGCGTTCGCGAGATGTTTCAGAAGCGTGGTCTTTCCGGCCTTGGGGGGCGAGACGATGAGTGCCCTCTGTCCCTTGCCGATGGGGACGAAGAGATCGACCAGGCGGGTGGAGAGCCTGCGCTGCTCAGTCTCCAGGGATATTTTTTGGTCGGGGAAAATGGGGACGAGCGACTCGAAGTGCGGGCGCTTGCGCGCCTCCTCTGGATCAGAGAAATTCACCGTCTCCACCCTTATGAGAGCCTCGTAGTGCTCCGGATCGCGCGGAGGCCGCACCATGCCCCACACCACGTCGCCGTTCCTCAGTCCGAATCGCCTGATCTGCGACGCCGACACGTATATGTCGTTGTTGCTCGGCAGCAACCCCGACGGCCTCAGAAAACCGTAGCCCTCCGGGAGGCACTCGAGGGTCCCCCCCCCGAAGCGAAATCCCATCTGCAGCGCCTGAGCGCCCAATATGCTGATAACCAGATCATCCTTGCGCTGAGTGGTGGGGCTGGTCACGCTGAGCTCTCGAGCCACCTTGCGCAACTCAGTGATCGGCATCGCCGCGAGTTTGTTGAAATCGACGCGAGGCGCCGGAGAGCTTTTCTGTTCCACAGAATCGACTGCCGCAACTGACGGGCTCACCCCGTTTGTCTCCTGTGCCGCGACGTCGTCTGAATCGATAGTGTTATTCATAATTATAAACATGCCTCCCAGTCGGCTTTGAACCTTGGAATATCTTCAATTTTTACGAATGATTGCGAAGTACGCGCGAGAACGTCTTGTTTGAAGCAGAAGTAAATCATGCGTATCGACGAGACAGGTTAAAAGATCTTGCGTTTCTCTCAGCCAATCGCTCTGATTTTAGCCACAATATCCTGAATTGCAAGTACCATTTCATATATTCTCATAAACTCGCGCGGAAGATGCGCCCGCCGCATCCAGGCCTCCGCTCGGAACGGCTGGAACGAGGCAATTCAGTAGTCCAGGAACTCATCGCCGCCCTCGGGGTAGTCTCCCTCCAACGCCGCCACGGTAAAATTTTCCATGCCCTTTTCCCTGCCGTCGCACGCCAGGAGGACGGAGTAAAACCCCGCGTCCAGAGGCGAGGCATCCTCCTTCAGAAGATAAAACGCCCTTATTCCGCTCTCGCTTGAAAGCGAAACCACCTCTCTTTGAATAAGTTTTTCGTCAAGATACCATGAAATTTCAAGCGAATCGCCCTCAACAGCCCTCGAGTACTGGAACCAAAGGCAAACCTGCTGCGTCTCCCCCGGTAAGTTCCTCTTGCTGTTGATGGGCTTGAGATTGCCGTCAAGCTCCTCGCATATCTGTATCTCGTCCAGCCGGAGCGAACCCGCCGCGACATCGCCTATGCTGAAGCTCCAAAGGGCGCCCGCGGCTAAAACAAATGTGAGGACTCCCAAAAAGACGAGGGCACCGCTACCGTTGCGCTTATGCCCCGCAACCATTATAGACCACCTTTCGCAAGAGGCATATAGAAAAATTTTTGTCTTATTGCAATTCCGACCGTACCAGATTTTCCAAATCCGAACGAATTCTCAATTGAGCATCCGCGCCGAGGCCATCGACAGACTTCTCTTTTTTCTTCGTAATCCCGTCGACCGCGCCGGCCTCAAGGAGCGCATCCATCATCCCGGCGTCCTCTTCCTCGCTGGGGCCGACCCATTCGCCGATGGACAGGGAGAGCGCGGAGACCACCGCGTAAGCTCCCCAATTGGAGACGTCCGCCGGGATGCAGACGTCTGACGCGACCACGCACAGGCACCTCGAATATTCGGGGAGCAACTTGGCCAGAGGCTCGATCAAACTCCCCATTCCCACCTCGTTTCCCCCGTCGCCTATGGCTATCACCGGCGAACCCGAAAGCGCGTAAGAGTCGAGCGGAGCAGCCCAAGGCGAGATGTCCTCGCCCCTCATGTCGTAATAGGCCCCATCCGCCGCCCGCCCCACCCGTTCCACGTAGATAAAAAGATCGGGGGCGCGCTCCGCTCCCTCGAAGCGCGACGCGTCGACCACCCTATCGCGAGGAAAGCACAGCTCCGCCGCGCACGACTCAAATGGGCCGATGCAGAGCGAGTCGGTCCAAATTTCCGCGTCATGCCCCATCCCAATGAGAGCTCTTGCGAGCGCGCAACTCCCCGCCACCCCGTCAGTCTCGGGCGCCATGACGGAAGGAACGTAGAAACCGGACAATATGGCGATTTTTTCGCTCTTCTCTATGAGATCCGCCGCCCTCTGCCACAAATCGTCGTTGCATAGACAAGACGGCCCGCGCCCCGTGATTCCGGAGGCCACCGTCTCTGTAAGCCGCCGCGACGCGCGGGAAGACAGCCTTTCGCGGTTGCCGCCCGTCCCATTGGACGGCGTCATATACCCAAGATATCGACGAGGGAAAGCATGTCCTCGTCCAGACTTTTAGTCTGCTCCCACGCGATCTGAATAGGGCTGGTCGTAATCCTGCCCGTCGTGCGGCCAACCATAACGCCGAACTCGCCGCGCACCAGCGCGTCGATCGCCCCCCCGCCCAGACGGGAGGCCAGGACGGCGTCAAAGGACGACGGGCTCCCTCCGCGCTGGATGTGCCCGAGAACGGTGATCCTGGCGTCATAGCCGCCCGTGTCCTTGAGCTGGGCCGAGAGCTCGGAGGCTGGCATGACCCCCTCGGCGACTATTATCAGCGAATGGTTCTTGCCCCTCTCCCTCGCGTAGCGAAGTTTTTTGCAGAGGAGATCGAGGTCGAATTTCCTCTCGGGAATCAGGACGAATTCAGCGCCAGCCGCCACTGCGGCCTCGATGGCGAGAAAACCAGCGTGGCGCCCCATCACCTCGACGAGAAAGAGCCGCTCGTGACTCGACGCGGTGTCGCGCAGCTTTTCTATGCACTGAAGCGCGGTATTGCACGCCGTGTCGAAGCCTATGGTGCAGTCCGTGCCGGCCATATCGTTGTCTATCGTCCCAGGGATGCCCACTACCGGGTACCCGAGCTTGTGAAGCTCGTAAGCGCCCCGGAAAGAACCGTCGCCGCCGATCACTATCAGCGCGTCGATGTCGTACTCCCTCAGCCGCTGAAGCCCCTCGCGCACGCCCTCCGGTTTCGTGAAACGCTCACACCTCGCCGTCCTCAATATGGTCCCCCCGCGATGGATGATCCCGCCCACGGAGCTGACCGACAGAGGGACGACGTCTCCCTCGAGCAGGCCCTCGTACCCCCTGCGAAAACCTATCATCTCAAACCCGTTATATATAGCGGTGCGGGTGACCGACCTGATGGCCGCGTTCATCCCGGGAGCATCCCCGCCGCTTGTAAGCACGCCTATACGCTTCAACTTCAATCCTCCCCTTACTTGTTTTGCAGTTCTTCGATTCGCGATGTTATGTCCTCCATCTCCCTGTTCTTGGCCTCCAGCTGAGTCTCGAGGTCAGCCTTCTCGGCGGCGAGTTTTTCCATCCTGCGTATGAGTCTGTCGACCTCGAGCCTGTCCACCGCGGTCCCCGAAGCGGCGAGAACCGCGTTCTCCGCCTTGACGTCCCACGCGAAGCGGACGTCCCTGTTCTCGAGCACCGGGCTGACCGCCCCCTTGAAGACGAGTCTCAGCGTCGTGTCCCGCTTGAGCAAAGGCTCGCCGGTTTTTTCGCTGTATCTTGGAAAGTAGAGCATCCCGTCCCTTTTACCCTGAAGGGGCAGGTTGAACCTCTGGTCGTAATCCGTCGGGGAGTATTTCGTGCTGCCGACCCACAGGCTCACCATCTCGTTGAACGGCGCCATGTGGGCGGTGGGGCCGAACTCCTCGAGCTCGACGTGGATGGCTATGTTGTCGTCAATACTGAGCCCCTTCAGAAAATTATACTTGTAGTCCTCCAACTCGCTCGAAGTCCACAGGTTCCTCTCGGCCTCGCTCCGCATGAGAGCCTCGATATATTCGGCTGTGTAAAGCGTGACCTTGACATTGAAACGGCCGCCCAGCTTGTCCTCGTACTCGCCTTTTTTCGCCCACCTCGCCATCGCCGCGTCGTATTTCGCGGCGGACTCCGCACTCGAACATGCGACATGAAGCAACGTGAGGACTAAAAGGGTCATGGTTATCAAAATCTTGTTTTTTTCCATTATTGACATCCTCCAAAACAATACTTAAGAGATTCTAATAGACTTGAGTAAGTTTACCATAACAGCCAAGGATTCGACGAGAAAAAATTGCCCGCGATCAATTTGTTTTTATGAAGCGCTGTATCAGCGGAAAATTTCCGGGACCGGAGGATCATGGCAAACCCCATAACTCAAATCGGCCCGGTGCGGCGCGCGGTCATTCGGTGCCCGCCGCGGGCGTGAACGGTGCGATCCCTCCGATTTTGAAGTCCTCCATGACCTCGCGTCCGCCGTCGCCCATGAGCCACTCCAGGTATTTATCCGCTGTGGCGGCCCTCTCTTTTCTGAAGCCCGAGTGGGATACCAGGCACAGATAGCTGGTCCTATGCATCCCGGTGTCCGAGAGCCTTCTCAAAGGGAGCCCGCCTCGGGACGAGTCGAGATACCGCGCGAACGACGCCTCGCCCGTCAATGTGAACCCACCCTCGTCCTCCGCCTGGTAGAGCGCTTCCACGTCATCCCTGCCAGTCTCCACGTATTGTCTGTTCTCTCTCGGGTTCTTCACGCCGATGCCGGACCAAATGGCCCTTTCGGCATCGAGTATCCACTTGTTTCCGAGAGGCGAGAAAAACAGCATCCCGCCCGCGAAAATTTGCCTCATTATGTCCCCGGCGCTCGACCCAGGCGGGAGTTCGGCGGAGTCGCCCGGGCCCACCAGAATGACTCGCTCCCTGAAAATCGGATACACTCCCCTCAGCATCCCCGCGTCGTCCAGCTTTCGCGCGTATTCCTCGTCGCCGGTAAAGATCATGTCGTATGCGCCTATGACCATGCCGTCGAACAACGCCTCGCGATCCGCCTCCGTCTCCGACGGCAGCGTCTGCCACGCCGGGGAGCTCTCCCACATGGCGCTAAACTCGCCCGCGAACTTCATGAGCAGGAGCTGGGCGGAGGGGGAGTTAACGCACTCCGCTATCCTGACCCTTCGAAATGCGCCGGGTTCCCTCAACCCGGCCAGCGCCTCCCCATGCGCGAAAACAATGATAGCCGCAAAAAAACAAAGAATTGACATTTTCACCGCGCGCCAACCGCCTGCCGAATCAGATACTATAAAAACAGAAAATATCATTTATCCCTCAACAGCGCCCTTGCCTTGTTTCGAACCCTCTGAATCGCGTTGTCCGCTTTTTTCCTGCCGCACTTCATAGCCGACGCGATGCCGGAGATACCCCCTCCCTCGAGATACGCGGCGAACACATCCATCTCGAACGGGCTCAGCCGTTTCATCAGCGCGCACATGAGCTCCCTCATCTCAATGGCGCCGAGCCGCTCGTCCGCCGGGGATTCTCCCGCCAGCTCGGGGGCAGCCGCTCCGGCTTCGAGGACGCCCTCCTCCATTGGAGACTCATGCCCGTTGCGCCTCAGGTAGGAGATCATCCTGTTCCTGGCGCAAGCGCGCATGTAACTGTCCGCGCTGCCTCTCGACGGGTTATAGGAGCCAAGCGCGCTCATCACGGCCATCGCGCCCTCCTGGACGAGATCGTCGACTACAAACGCGTCCCTGCGGGCGAGCTTGCGCGCTTCCTGCCTGACCGAGGGCATGAAGGAGGCGATCCGTGAGTAAGCTACGTCAGCGGGCGTCTTGACACGCCGCCTTGCCCAATATCAGCGGCCGGCGCTCCGCCCCGCCCACTACGGAAAAAGCCTGGGCTATGTGGGGAAGCGCCGCCTCCAGCCGCTTTTCGTCGTTGTACCTGATCTCGAATATGGGCTCACCCTTCGAGACCGCGTCGCCGATTTTTTTGAGCGTCCCCACGCCGACCGACGGGTCGATCCGGTCGCCGCCGCGAACGCGGCCCCCGCCGAGAGCCCGGACGGCATGCCCGACAGCCAGGGCGTCCATGCGCCCTATGAACCCGTCGCCGGGCGAGAATATCGTCTTTTCCCCGACGGCCCGAGGCAGCACCCTCTCTGGGTTGGCGCAGACGGAGGCATCCCCTCCCTGAGACGAGACCATCTCCTCGAATTTCGCCAACGCTTCCCCTGAGCTCAGTTTCTTCGAGGCGAGCGCCGACGCGGCGTCGAGATCCCGCGCCACCCCTCCGGCCACCAGCATCATGGAGGCGAGCGTCAACGAAAGGGAGGCGGTGTCGTCCGGCCCGTCCCCGGACAAAACCCGCAGCGCCTCCATGACCTCAACGGAGTTGCCCGCCCAGCGGCCCAGCGGCTGCTCCATGTCCGATACCACGCACGAGCTCTTTTTGCCGAGGGCATTCGAGAGCGACACAAGGGCAGAGGCCAGTTCGCTGGCCGACTCCTCCGTCCTCATGAAAGCCCCGAGGCCGCACTTCACGTCGAACACGAACGCGTTCGCGCCGCCGGAGATTTTTTTCGAGACTATGCTGCTGGCTATCAGCGGAATGGACGGGACCGTGCCAGTGACGCCGCGCAGCGTGTAAAATTTCCCCTCCGCCGGGGCGAGCTTCAGAGAGTGCCCGCTCATGGCTATGCCTATTTTCCCGATCTGCCTGGCGAAGCGATCGCTGTCAAGCCGCATGTTCATCCCCGGTATGGACTCCAGTTTGTCGACCGTGCCTCCCGTAAACCCGAGCCCGCGGCCGCTCAGCTTGGCCACTGGCAAGCCGCAGGACGCCGCGAGGGGACCGGCGACGAGAGTGGTCTTGTCACCAACCCCGCCTGTGCTGTGCTTGTCAACCGCGCGGCAGCCCGCCGGAAGCGTCACCACGTCGCCCGAGAGCGCCAGGGCCTTCGTGAACTCCGCAAGCTCGCCGTCATCCAACCCTCGGAGGAAAGCGGCCATCAGCCACGCGGATATCTGGTAGTCAGGCACGCACCCGTCCCGTACCAAGTTCACGAAGTCGCGCAGGTCGTTCCCCGAGTGCCTTCCTCCATCCCGCTTGAGCTCTATAAAACCGAGTATGTCAAACATCTTTGGAGGTTAAGGCTCGCAAAAAGGCCCTGATGAGCCTGACCATGGAGCTGGCCGCCCGCGCCATGCCGTCCAGTACCTCCTGATGGCGAAGTTTCTCCGGCGTGACGCCGGCGGCGTAGTTGGAGACGCATGAGACCGCGGCCACCTTCATGCCCATGTGGTTCGCCGCTATCACCTCCGGGACGGTCGACATTCCCACGAGGTCGGCACCGAGCGTCCTGGACATCCTTATCTCGGCCGGAGTCTCGTATGACGGCCCAGTGAAGGCGATGTACACCCCCTTGTGCAGGGTTATCCGCTCGTCCCTGGCGGCATTCTCGAGCATCGTTATGTATCCCCGGTCGTAGGCGTAAGTCATGTCGGGAAACCTCGGCCCCCACTGTTCATTGTTAGCGCCGATGAGGGGGTTGATCCCCATGTGGTTTATGTGGTCATATATGGCGACGAGATCCCCTGGTTTGTACCCCAGGTTTATCCCGCCGGACGCGTTGGTGGCGATGAGGGTTTTTACCCCGAGCTCGCCCAAGATCCTGACCGGAAACGTCACCTCGTCCATCGAGTAGCCCTCATAATAGTGGACGCGGCCCTGCATCACCGCCACCGGGAGGCCCTCCAGGAAACCCATCACGAGACGTCCGGCGTGGCCTACCGCGGTCGTCCTCGGCCAATAGGGGATTTCCTCGTACGATATCGCTATGGCGTCCTCAATGGCGTCTGCCACACCGCCAAGCCCCGAGCCAAGAATTATTCCTACGCTTGGGCGTATGTCCGCCTTTCTGCTGACGGCGGCCAATGCCTCCGAGGTCTTCTCGGAGTTTATCATGCCTATTCCCTCTTCCGTGACCTCCTTAATGGTTCTGATGAGTTCATGCGCGTGGGTGAAAACTGTCATATATATCCCTCAGTTCCGTGTCAAGATGGGCGTACTTTTCAGTCGTGGCTATCGAAGAGTGTCCGAGCAACTCCTGAAGCGTGCGCAGGTCCATTCCCCTTCTCTGCAGGTGCGTGGCGAAGGAGTGCCGCAAGACGTGCGGATGCAGCCGGGATCTCGCTATGTTAGCGCGCCTGCCTCTCTTTTGAATTATACCCCACAGCTCCCCTCGCGACATTTGCCTCCCGCTCCTCGTGAGGAACAAAAAACCGCCGCCGTCGCCCCCGCCCAGCAGCTCCCGTCTGGCCGAGTCGACATACCTCCGCACGCACGCCTTGAGAGCCCCGACGAACGGGACGATCCGTTCACGTCCGCCCTTGCCCCTAACGTACAGGATCCCGCCGGACTCGTCTATGTCGGAGAGTTTGATAGACACTATCTCGCTGGCGCGCAACCCGCAGTCGTAGGCCATCTCTATTATGGTCCTGTCGCGAACGGCTATCCTGGGGTCGCCTCCGTCGCAACTGTCGATCAGGCGCTCTATCTCGCCCTCGGTCATGACTTGCGGAAGGGTTTTTTCCCGTTTGGGGAGGAGGGGCAGAGGCTCCGTCGACTCTATTCTCCCGTCGTATATCAAATATCTCGTGAACGAGGAGAGGGCGGCAGACCTGCGCATCCTGGTCCCGGACGACATGCCCGACGCCTCCATGCTCCTCAGATACCTGGCCTGCACCTCGGGCTTCACGGGGTAGAGCGGAGCACCGCACGACGAGCAGAAGTCACTCCATGAGACCATGTCGGCCATATATGCCCTCACGGTGTTCGGGCTGGCGTCGCGTTCGTACCGCATGTACTCGAGAAAGCCCAATATGGCGTCGTCTAGTCCCGCCAGCTTCTTTGGATCGTCCAGGCAACCCGTGGGTTTCTTCACGGCTCCCATCGGTCACACCTCGGAAAATCCACGGTCCCGAGCGGCTCTGCGGCGCAGCCACCAATAGATACCGTAGAGGGTTTTGGCGTCGCGCACGCCTCCCTCCTCGACGAGCTCGAGCGCGGACTCCGGCGGCAGGAATCGAGAGATTATGAACTCGTCATCGTCGTGCTTCAATTTGCTCGGCGCGAGATCGGTCGCGTAATACATCTTGAGCAGCTCGCTCGAAAAACCGGGGGACGTGTAGAACTCCGATACCTTGACGATCCTCCCGGGCCTCCAGCCCGTCTCCTCCTGAAGCTCCCTGACGGCGGCCGCCTCGCAGCTCTCCCCCTGCTCTACAATGCCGGCCGGAAGCTCGATCATGGCCTCGCCTGCCGGATACCGGAACTGGCTGATCAAGAGCAGTTCGCCGCGCTCGTTCTCGGCCAGCACGGCCACAGCCACCCCGTGCTCCACCACCTCTCTCCGCGCCGTGCGCCCGTCCGGCAGCCTGACGCTGTCCACCCTCAGATTCAGAATCCTGCCCTCGTAAAGCCTATCGCTCACGATCTTTGTCTCCGTCATTTCGGCCTGAGACCCAGCGGCTTCGGCCCTTTCGTCGCGGTCAGTCAAACAAGGCACTCTCCCATCGCCGCCCTCAGCCCGTTCTTCCAGTCAGCGGCGCTTTGAATTTTTTTGCCCTCCGCCTGGAGGGTGCACAGAACGATGGCTCCGTCGCCCGTCCAGACGAGAGGATATATACCACCCATATCGAGCTCCCCCGGGACCGCGCACTCTGAGCATAGGGCGCGCGGCGGGACCTCTGCCGACAACACCCTGACGCGCCTGCCCCGCATCGTGGTCCAGGCGCCGGGCTTCGGCGACAGCGCCCGTATTTTACCGGCTATCTCGGCGGAGGGCCTGCTCCAGTCGATGCGCTCCTCATCCGGGGTTATCTTCGGCGCGCGAGTGGCGCGGGACTCGTCCTGAGGGGTAAACGACCAGTTCTCGATGGGGTTGGCGGAGGCGTGCCTGACGAACATCCCCACCCCCGTTCGAGCCGCACGCTCCCGCAAAGACGCGCAGTCGTCCGCCTCCGTGACCGGCACGGCCTCCTGCAGCAAAATCGGCCCGGAATCCATGCCCCGGACGAGCTTGAACACCGTCACCCCGGTCTCGTCCGCCCCGTCCATCAGCGCCCTCTGGATGGGCGCCGCCCCGCGATAGAGCGGAAGCAGGGACGGATGGATGTTAAGGCACCCGACCGGGTCTCCCAGCGCCAGAACGGGCTCCCTCACGATCTGCCCGAAGTCCACCACGAAGATGAAGTCGACGCGGATTCTCTCCTTGAGCGCCAGAACGTCGCCGCACGAGCTCGCGTCGGGCGTCTCTACCAGAGGGATTGACCCGAAACGCCCGGACCTCATCATATCGCCGACCGGCGTGGGGCTCTCTTTCCTCCCGCGCCCGGACGGTCTTGAAGGCGCCGTAACGACCCACGACGGAGTCCGCCACGCCCCGAGGAGTTCGAGGCACCTAGCCGCAAACGTCCCGGAACCGAAGTACGCGTATCTCAAGGAGACATCTCGGCCCATCAGGACGCCCGCGCCTTCCTCTCGAATTTTTTCCTCAAAAAAGTCCTCTTCAAAAGCGACAGGCGATCGATTATCAATTTGCCGTTCAAATGATCCATCTCGTGCGAAAAGATCCGCGCGAGATAGCCCTCGACCACCTCGTCGCGGCTCTCCCCGTTTTCATCCCAGTACACGACGCGTATCCGTTCAGGCCTTTCCACCTCCTCGTAAACCCCAGGGAAACTCAGACACCCCTCCTCACTTCTTTCGGCGCCGCTCTCCTCCACGATGCGCGGGTTTATCAGCACCTTGCGCGCGTCCTCCCACTCCACAACCAACAGGCGCAACGGGACCCCCACCTGCGGGGCCGCGAGTCCAACCCCTTTCGCCGCGTAAAGTGTCTCCCACATATCCGCTATCAGTTTCCTGAGCTTGTCGTCGAACGCGATAACCGAAACGGTCTCCTGGCGGAGCGCCGGATTCGGGTACACCAGAATGTCAAGTATGGCCATCTGCGGCAGTCTCTCCTAAATAGAAATTTTACTGTTCTATTTTAGCAGTTCTGTCGTTCGGCGCAACCGCCCGGCTCCGTGCGCGCTTCCTCATGCGCCTCAGCGATTTTTCGAGGCGCGTCCTGCCGAGGGAGTCCATCGGGATGTCCATGAAGTAAAATTTTTCAAACTCCTCCACGAACTCGTCCGCCATGTCGAAGAACGCACTGTCCCCGCTGACGCTCCTTCTCGCCGATTCCACGAACTCCTCCAACCCGTCGCACGCGCGCTTTTCGTGCCCGAGCTCTCTCATGAGCGAGATGAATTTCCTCCTGACGGCCGCCTCATGCGACCCAGTCCCGCAGGTGACGCGGCGCCTTGAAATTTCCACGAGGACCGCCAACGCCGCCGCCAAGAGAAACGCCGGGGCAATCGCCGCGGCGCGAGGCCCGGCGCGAATTTTCCCCAAGAACGATTGTATTCTGGACGCTGGGTCGGCCACGAAGCCCCTCAGCCTCTCGATCATCATGGACTGCGACTCCTGCCCGTATCCCACGAAGACGCGGGACATGGTGTGGTTCAGCATGTCGAGGTACATCCTGAATCTGCCGTATTCCACCGCCGCCGCCGCGCTCCCCGCGCCCCCTCCCCCGCCCGAGACAGGGGTGGGATCGTACCTCCTCCACAGTTTTTCCGCGTCGTCCCACACCTCCACCCACGCGTGTGCGCTCGACTGGCGGACCATATAGTAGGAGCCGCTGTCGTTGTAGACTCCGCCTCGGTACCCGGCGACAAGCCTTGACGGTACTCCACTCATCCTGAGCATGACGGCCATGGCCGAGGCGAAGTACTCACAGTTCCCCCGCCTGCCGGAAAAGATAAAATCCTCGAGCGGATTCTCCGATACGGGCAGATCGTCAAGCGAGTACTCGAACCTGGGGGGTGACAGCCACTCCATTATTGCCCCCGGGAGATCCTCCTCCCCCGGGCCGCAGGCGATGTCGTCCAGAACCCCGCGCAACTCCGGGATAAAACCAGGCGGCAGCCCTAAATATCTGTCGCGCTGGATAGCCCCCTGCTTGGGGCGCAGCGTTGAGGAGACCGATGATAAAGCCGTGTAGCTGAGCCGGCCGGAAAATCCTCGGCGCCTGTTCACGAAGACACCGTCCCCCGCTGGGTATGCGCCCTCGGCGTAGACGTGCGCCGGCACGTCGAGCGCGAAGAGTACGATGTGGTAACCTGGCTCCAGGAATATCTCCTGTTTCACGCTGTCCCCTCCGCCCTGTGATGCGTCCGCGGCGCCGAATCTTCGCGTCGACTTCCACGTCCCACCGTCGAACACATCGAGCACGAGGCCCCTCCAGTAAAGCGCGTCTCTTGCCAGCTCCGGCATCTCGGCCCTGAACGCGAGGGAGTCGTTCGTCTGTATCCTCCGCACGGAGCCCAGCGCGACCTCGTCGGAAAACCCGGAGAAGCTCTCCCCTCCGCCATGAGCCCTCCTGAGCTGCCCAAGGGACGTCGCAGCCCTGGGGGCCGAGAAAAACAGCAGAAGACAGAGAGGAAGCATCATGACCCATATGACGGCGGCCCTCCCGGCGGACTGCATCGCCTCCTTAGGAGTGAGGACCGACGCCTGGTCGTTTTTGTGCCACGCCGCCAGAAGCATCTGAAATCCGGCCAAGATGCTTATGAGAGCGCAATAGTACAGGAACGTGCCGTCAACCGCCATCACAGCCGCGCTGACGACCGTCAGAACCGACAGCGCGGAAATCTGGCAGTAGTCACGCGCGTTCTTCTCCTCCAGCATCTTCACGGCCGTCATCATCAACACGGCCTCCGTGAAGACCTCGACCAGCGTGTCAATCTGCACCCTGAAGCCCGCCACGGCGAGCACGGCGATCGACATAGCGTTTATGGCCGCTCTTGGCGGATGTTTCCAGCCCAGCAGCTCCATGACCGTGGACGCCGCCAGTATCGCCGAGTATATGGCGGTGTATGCCGGGTTGACGCGGCTCCGGCACGACATGAGCGCAACCGACGCGCAGAGCGCGGTGTTTACCGCGAGCAGGTTTTTTATAGGCAGGCGCGGCCAGTCATTCATACAGGGCGAGCCTCGTCAGCATCGCCAGCTTGTCCGCCCTCCTGGGCGACGGCGGGTATATCGTGCCCCCGTCCTTCATACCCACCGAATCCCCGGACCGCATCGCCTCACGTATGATGCGGCTCGCGGCGGACAACCCCGGCTCAACCCCCCTGGCCAGCAGCGCGTTGAGGTCGATCACCCTCTCTCGCTCCCCCCCTCGTTCGTCGTAGACGCGGGTGTTGAGCCTCCCGGTGCGCGCGGTGGATTTCCAGTGGATGCTCCTCATGGGGTCACCCTCGACATACGGACGGATGCCGACCACGTCCGAGTCCGGCCTCCGCCGCGCCGCGCCGCCCGTATCCCGGGCGTTGGCCTCGAACGCATTCAGGCCAGCCAGACCATCGGCCGGCCTGGGAAAGACGACGGTCCTCCCCTTGAAGGGCACGGGCCAGTATCTCGTGAACAGGTCGAACGGATAGACGGATGAGAGCTCGATGTCCCCGACCGCCATCTCCCCCCTGGACTTGAACGAGAACATGACAGACCTCCGCTCGACCGAGTCGGGCTGCACCATCTGGAAGAACACGCATGTATCCCCCACCTTGACGTTCAGCAGGAGTATCGGCGCGCGGCGGCTCTTGTTTTTGAGCTCGACGGAGAGCATGAAAGGTGTCATGGCGTATATTTCGTCCGGAAACGAGAGGGACACCTCGGCGTTGCGTATGTTTCGCCTTCCCGCTATCCCGGAGGCCAGCATATACCCCAGGATGGCGGATGCCGCGAGGTAGTGGAAGTTGTTGCCCCCGTTGACGGCCAGAAGCCCCATTGCTATCGACACGGCGATATAGACCATGCCGGAGCGGTGCACCGTGATCGTCCTCATGGCGCGGGCGTCCCCTCGAGCACGGAGTTCAAAACGTCCGCGGCCTCCGGCCTGGAGCCGACGTTCAACTGCATCCTGTGCAGGAGGATATCGTGCGCGAAATATTTGACGTCCTCCGGCGCAACGCAGCCGCGCCCCCTCATCCACGCGGCGCACTTCGCGCACCTCAGCAACGCCATCGCGCCGCGCGTGGACACGCCGGCGGCCACGAGCGGATGCCGCCTGGTCCCCTCCACTATGGCGAGAATGTAGCCGAGGATCTTCTCCGACGCCTTCACCTCGTCCTCTATGCTCCTCTGCGCGGACGCCACTTCGTCTGAGGTCATCGACGGCGCTAAGCCGTCTATCGAGAGCTTCTGACCGCCGGCGCGGAGTACCTCCATCTCCGACGCCCTGTCCGGATATCCGATCGACGCCCTCATCATGAAGCGGTCCATCTGCGACTCCGGCAGCGGGAATGTGCCGGAGTGCTCTATGGGGTTCTGAGTCGCTATCACCATGAACGGGCTGAAGAGCCTGTACGTCATCCCGTCGATAGTGGCCTGCTCCTCCCCCATCGCCTCGAGGAGGGCGCTCTGGGTCTTAGGTGTGGCCCTGTTGATCTCGTCGACCAGGACAAGGTTGTTGAAAATGGGGCCGGGGTGAAATTCGAACTCACCCCGGCCCGCCTTGAAGACATTCAGCCCCGTCACGTCGGTCGGCAGGAGATCGTTGGTGCACTGCACCCGCCCAAAGCGCAGCCCGAGCGCGCGCGCCACGGCTATAGCCACAGTGGTCTTGCCCAACCCGGGCAAGTCCTCCAGCAAAATATGCCCGCCCGAGAACGCGCAAACCAAAATCCGAAGCAACGCCTCCCTCTTGCCGTGCAGGACTCCCTCTAAACTCTCCATGACATTTGCTACCGCCGTATTTTTTATCTCCAACGACATCATGCCGCGACTCCCCACTCTCAACGTCAATGGCTTCATAATATATCCCATTGAATTCACCGCGGTCACTGAAATCCCACAGTGATTCAAAGGGAATTTCCGCTCCTCGTCAATATTATAGCGGCATTTATTAGGCGTTAGTGAAATATGCCAGGCGTTTGGCGCGATGCCCCTTTATTCCTTCAATATCGTTTTGTCCCTGCCGGCGAGAATGGGCGGCGAATTTCAGTGTCACTCAGGGATTGAGCCGGCCCTCCGGCGGACGGGGATTCGTGAGCCAAATGCGGCCGCCGCTGAAAAAACCACTCCGACTGCGCATCACGCGCGGCGGGAGCGAGATTCGCGGCAGGGGCTGGTGATATAATCGCACTTGGCTGTGAAGCGATATCGGTCATGGGGGGATTGGACGTGCCTATAATTTTGGATGGCAAACAGGTGGCCTCCGCCATAAACGAGAGGGTCAAGCGCGGCGCGAGCGCTCTCCGCGCTCGCGGGACCGCGCCGGGGCTGGCCATAGTGAGGGTCGGCGAGAGGCCGGACGACGCGGCGTACGAGCGCGGCGCGGTCAGGCGGTGCGAGTCAGCCGGCATCGACGTGAGATGCATCGGGCTGCCGGAGGACACACCCCAGGACGTCCTGTTGCGGTCGATCCGCGCGATAAACGACGACGAATCCATACACGGCTGCCTGCTGCTCAGGCCGCTGCCCAAACACATCGACGACAGCGCCGCGAGAAACGCGCTTTCGCCGTCGAAGGACGTGGACGGCGTGACGGATATGTCCCTGGCCGGGGTGTTCGCTGGAACGAGAGTCGGGTTCCCCCCCTGCGCACCGGAGGCCTGCATGGAGATATTGGATCACTACGGGGTAGACGCGGCTGGGATGAGGGCCGTTGTGATAGGGCGCAGCCTCGTCGTCGGGAAACCCGCCGCCATGATGCTGCTTGAGAGAAACGCCACCGTCACCATCTGCCACACGCAGAGCAGGGACATGCCAGAGATATGCCGAAACTCCGACCTGCTGATCGTCTCGGTCGGGAGGGCGAGCGCCATTGGGAGGGATTTCTTCAACCGGAACCAGATCGTGATTGACGTGGGCATCAACGCGGACGAAAATGGCGCTCTCCGCGGGGACGTAAATTGGGAGGAAGCGTCAATGACAAAGGCCATAACCCCTGTGCCGGGAGGCGTGGGAGCGGTGACCACGTCGGCGCTCGCGTCTCACGTGATCACCGCTGCCAGTAGAGCGTCAGGCATCTGATGCGCGTATCTCGCCGGGTTAGTTTCGGCCCCCGCCCCATTGAGCCTGGCGAACGCCTCTGCGTAGACGTGCGTCATCCTTCTGAGCGAGTCCAGCGAGACGCATTCGTCGGCTTGGTGTGCCGTCTCCTCCTCTCCGGGGGAAGAGTGCGCCGAACGACACGGAACCCGGCATCGTCTTATTAGTACGTCCCGCCTCCTATGGATATGGGCGCCGGGCGCTCCCCGGTCACACATTCCCCGCCGTTCGCGACGGGGAACGACGCGTCGGGGGAGAAGCTCTCTTCTGGGATCTCCTCGGTTTTTTTGTAGCGCTCCATGCAACGGCACCCGCTCTCCTCGTCGAGCCCGGCGATTACGCGAAACCTGCGGTTGAAGGGGACCCCGGCGCGGCGCATGGCCTTCAGCGCGTGAAGGACCGACACGGCCGGCCCCTTGTCGTCGTTCGTGCCGCGTCCGTACATCCTTCCACCCGATACAACGGCTCCAATTTGTTATGCCGCCATGACCCAGATGATACGCGCCGCCGCGGCTTCGGGAATTGACGCTTCTTAATGTCCTGTTTGATTCATGGTTTTCCATGCCCTCCTCAATCCTGGCCCTCACGCGTGAAAAACCGCATACCATAGCGACGGTCAAGAAAACACCAAAGGTACACCTATCGATAGAAGGGAGAAATGCTTCCTGTGACGAAAATTTACGGCATGAACCGCAAACGCGGTGGACTCTCAAAGTACCTTTTGTCCGGGGATGCCGGCGCGCGAGACTCCTGCTGAATAACCCGCGTTTTTGTGGGTAGTTAATACGTGTCACAAGACAAAAAACGCTAGTCCTAGGCTTTGCGGGCCTGTTTTTTGAGGTTTGGCTGTTGGGCTTTAGGTTTTTGATTCTGAACATGTGGTTTAAGGTTTTATGATGATTATTGTCGAATATCAACATATGCCGTATCATGAAGCGGCTCCGGCGAATCGGGGGGTCTTAAAAATTCGGTTATATTTTTCACCGGCGGTGGGGAGTGGTGCGATGATCCTGTCGAAGGAGAGGTCTCCCAGGAACAAGACCATAGACGTATCTGCGGCTGAGGGGTACAGATTGCTGGGAAGGTGCGTCAGGCTCAGCCGTCCGGCGGAGATGTCGGAGGTGCTCGACAGGACGATAGTGGGCGACACGTTCGAGGCGATGGACATGCTGCCCGGCGGGTTCGCCGATCTGCTGATAGCCGATCCTCCCTACAACATTCGCAAGGATTTTCACGGCGTGAGTTTCATGACGATGACCGACGACGATTACCGCGCGTACTCGGCCTCATGGATGGAACGGGCCGCTCGGCTGCTGAAGCCCACCGCGTCCATATACGTCTGCTGCGACTGGCGCGGCAGCCTTATAATCGGCGACCTTCTGGCGCGGCGATTCAAGGTGCGAAATCGCATATCGTGGCAGAGGGAGAAGGGGCGAGGCGCGCGGCGCAACTGGAAGAACGGGATGGAGGATATCTGGTTCGCCACCGTATCGGACAAGTTCGCCTTCAACCTCCGCGACGTGAAGATAAGGAGAAGGGTCGTGGCCCCGTACAAGGCGAACGGCTCGCCTAAAGGGTGGGAGATGACTGACTCCGGCAACTACAGGGACACCTGCCCGTCGAACTTCTGGGACGACATCTCCATCCCCTACTGGTCCATGTCGGAGAACACCGCGCACCCCGCGCAAAAACCGGAGAAACTCTTCGCCAAGCTGATCCTGGCAAGCTCCAACCCTGGGGACGTCGTGTTCGACCCCTTCCTCGGCTCCGGCACGTCGTCGGTGGCGGCGTACAAGCTCGGGCGTCATTACGTAGGCGTCGAACGGAACGAGACGTACTGCGCGTGGGCGGAACGAAGGCTCGAAATGGCCCGCGACGACAAGCGCATCCAGGGCTATATCGACGGCGTCTTCTGGGAGAGGAACACCTCCGCGCAGCAGAAGGCCGCGGGAGGCGCGAGAGGCCGACATGACATCTGATAGGCCGCGCGCGGGCGAGCGCATCGTAAGAGCCGCGCTGATCATCTTGTGCATGGCGGCGTACATCCCCTCGATGCCCGTGAACCGCTTCGAGATAACCGACGCCGGCGGCACGCTTTACGCGTCGCCCGTGCCGAACGGCGCATCGTTCGTCACGCGCTATATACACTCCGTCCAGCTCACGCCGGTGGTGGACGACTACAGGTTCGCGAACGGCAGGATATGGGGATGGGAGGAACGGGTCCAGTCCAATAACGCCGGCCTCCCGTCGATCCCCCCCGAGCGCGGCAGGTTCATCATGGCCTCCCCGTGGATGATAGTCCGCGGGGGCGGGGAGTCGCACTCAGTCATCGTCCACAGGGTGGGCAGCGCCGAATTCGGCCTCAACACATGGCGGCTGCTGCCGTTCGGCGAGATACGCGCGTTCGAAAGACACCCCTACGCCAGAGTCCGCTTCTCATGCTCGATAGCAAAGCTGAAGGACTCCCCCGTCGTCGGGTTTGAATGACGCTAGGCCGCCATAGGCGAGACGCCGCGCACAGGCTTGAATCGCGCGGCATTTTGCCGCGCGATTCAAGCGAAGCGTTCGAGTTGATACCAATTTGAAATCAAAGGCCTCAAAGGGTTAAGCGTTAAAACAGGTTTGGATAACCGCTAGAGCCGCATCAAAAACAGCCTATTGATCGCGAATTGGTTGGTTTATTCGAAAAGACTCGCTTCTTGCGGCGCTTCACGGTAATAGCAGCGGTCAGAAGCGCAGCCGCCGCGAAAAACCCGGAGGCGCACCCGCCGCCGGACGAATCCAGCGAACCCGAGCTCGCACAGAACTCGCCCCGCAGCACGCCATCCGCATGGCCGTCGAATATGAAAGGAAGTACCTCCCCATTCTCCAGGTCGGAAGGGTCGTCGAACTCGCGCTTGGAATAATATTTCCCGTCTACCGGCGGCGAATCGGTGAACAGCCCTCCGAAGAAAAGCGTCACTCCGCTCTCGTCCGGCGGGTACAGATAGCACTGGAACACATCCGACATGTCCTCCACAGCGCCGTCCGCGAAACGCGCCATGAGGCGAACGGCGTTTCGGCTGAAGCCCTAACTTTTCGAAATAAGTAATATAAATTTCGTGTTGCCGTTTGATAAATCATGATTTCTACAGCTATATCTATATTACCTAAAGCAGTAATATAGCTATGGCGGAAGAGCTTTCTGTAGCGAGTTGCGAGCTGCTATTACTTAAATCCGGACAAGTTAGGGTTCAACTTCAGCGATATCCAACCACCTGCCATGTTTGGGAGTATAGTGAATTTCCAGACGCTGAGCTAAGCGAAATGCCTCTTCAGGATGAAACGCTTCATACGGCGACTAACACCAATTTTCTCGGCAATTACCTCCTGTTTCAG
>JAISZL010000083.1 GCA_031269245.1 Synergistaceae bacterium
GACGTTGGGGAACGATATCAGGGGGTTGCGCTTGAGTCTCCTGTAGACTCCCTCCTTCTCCCTGGGCGCGGCGAATCCGATGACGACGGAACACGGTTCGGAAAGCATATCGAAATACCCGCCGTCGCCCAGCACGACCGCGCCGTTACGAACCGTCCCGGGTTTGACCCCGTCGTCGACGAAGCCCAGTACGCGCGAGCCGTCCAGGCACAGGGTAGACTTGACTATTTGCAACACCTCGCGGCCCAGCCCCCCAGCGCCGTATATTATGATTTTCCCGGGGCTCTCAGGCACATTCGTCACCCGCCGCTGTCATTATCACGCTGACCGATCGGGCACCCGCTATTCTCTCGAACGGCAAATTCATCTCTCCCCCTTGAACGGCGGCATCGTCGCCTCGCCGGCGGCGGATATTCCCTCCCGCGCGGCAGCCTTCCTGATCGTCGACAGCAGTATGCGTATGTCGAGCAGGATGCTCGCGTGCTCCACGTACCAGACGTCGAGCGCGAACTTCTCCGGCCACGATATGGAGTTGCGGCCGTTTATCTGCGCCCAGCCCGTGATGCCGGGCTTGACGTCGAGGCGTTTCCTCTGCGTGCCGCTGTAGAGCGGCACGTACTCCATCAAGAGCGGGCGGGGGCCGACCAGGCTCATGTCGCCCTTCAGGACGTTCCACAACTGGGGCAGCTCGTCCAGGCTCGTCGAACGTAGCCGCCTCCCCAAACCCGTCAGACGGCGCTCGTCCGGCAGGAGTTCTCCCTGTTCGTCCCGTTCGTCCGTCATGGTGCGATACTTGTATAATTTGAACGGCCTGCCCTTCAGCCCCGCCCTCTCCTGGACGAATATGGCGGGGGGCGACATCTCCCGCCGGACACAGAGCGCGATCCACAACATCAGGGGGGAGAATATCACAAGCCCGGCCGCCCCGCAGACGATATCCATCAGCCTCTTGCACGCGGAATGAAGCATTCAGCCCTTCAACTGCCGAAGTATCGTCTCCGTCACCCGACTCTGTTCATCGACGGAGAGGTTCGAGCCGGAGGGGATGCAGAGCCCGTTCCCAAACAGCGACGCGCTGACGTCCCCGGAGTCATGGGGGTAATATTTCGCCCCCGCGAACACGGGCTGAAGGTGCATCGGCTTCCACACGGGACGCGACTCTATGTCGCACGCCTCCAGCGCTTCCATGACGCGGAGGTTGGTCGTGCCGGACGCGCCCTCGTCTATGGTAAGGGCGGTAAGCCAGCGGTTCGAGAAGCTCCACTCCGGCTCCGGCATGAACGAGACGCCGGGTCTCCCCGACAGAGCCTGGAAATACCTGCCGAACACCGCCCTGCGCGCGGCCACGCGAGAGCTCAGGAGCTTCAGCTGCGCACGCCCGATGCCCGCTAGCACGTTGCTCATCCGAAAGTTGTAGCCCAGCTCGGAGTGCTGATACCACGGCGCTTTGTCGCGGGCCTGCGTGGAGAGGAAGCGCGCGCGCGCTATCGCCTCCTCGTCGTCGGAGAGGAGCATCCCCCCTCCGGACGTGGTGATGATCTTGTTGCCGTTGAACGAGTAAAACCCGAATTCGCCCAGCGACCCGGTCTGCCGCCCCCTGTATGCCGCGCCGAGCGACTCCGCCGCGTCCTCGAGCACAGGGACGCCGTACTCATAGCAGAGCGGGGCGATCCTGTCCATGTCGCACGGCTGGCCGTAGAGGTTGACCGCGACGACCAATCTCGGCGGGACGCCTCTTTTCGCCGCGTCGCCGAGCGCCCGCTCCAGCGCGGACGGCGACATGTTCCACGACTCCGGCTCGGAGTCGATGAAGGTGGGGACGGCGCCGCGCTGAACCAACGGCGCGAGCGACGCCACGAAGGTCAGCGACGAGCAGAAGAACGAGTCCCCTTGCCCTAGCCCCATCAGGACCCCGGCGAGATGCGCGGCGGCGGTCCCCGAGTAGAGCGCCAGCGCGGCGCGCACCCCAGCGAAACGCGCGCACTCCCTCTCGAACGCCTCGACGTGAGGCCCCAGCGGCGCCACCCAGTTCGTGTCGAACGCTTCCTTTACGTACTCTATCTCCTCGCCGCCCATGTGGGGGGATGAGAGATATATGCGGCCAGCTATCCGAAAAACCTCCCCCGCGAGGTCGAGCCTCAAACCGCGGGATCAAAACCGTGGGCTCTGCCCCGAGATCTTGCCTGTGGTTCGAGGTTGAAGACGACCTCCCGACATTATTCGCGATAAAAACATAACCCTTGTTTCCACATGTATGATACCATATTATTGGTATGTGCCGCTTAAAATCAGCGCTTTCATAAAAGGGGATGCCACAGTGAAATTCAATCTTAAACTCATGTTCGTCGGAGTGCCGTCGATGCTGATAGCGTCCATGATCTGCTTTATGGCGATGTCGCCGCCGCCGGAGGCGTTCGCCGCCTCGTCGATTTACAACGTGGAGGACCCCGAAAAACTCCTCTATACCATACATTTGCCCATGACAATCGGGGAGCTGGCGACGATCATATTCCCGGACGGCGGATCTGTCGATGCCGGGAGGGTGAGGGCGGTCCCAGTGAAGAGCAGGCACCCGAGTTTCACCGCGAGCAAATACGGGATAGGCGGCCAGGTCATCGCCACCGCCGCTAACGCGCACCACTTTCAGATCTCCGTGGAGGACGGCACGGGGCGGACGATGAGCCTCATACCCTCACAGACGTTCGCGCCGGCCCCGGGTTACGGCACGTCCTTCGTGGTGGAGGGCGTCGGAGGTTCCGGTCTATGGGGGAGGTATGCACCGTTCGTCGGCAGCCCGGTCTACATAATCAACAGGGCGGGAATGCCCGTGCTGTTCAACAACCCTCTGCTCTTTCAGTACGCTGACGCCGTGGAGATTCGCGTGTACAAGCCTGAGCGGGAGACGGAGTACCTCGAGATCGAGAACGCGGCCGGAGGGCGCGCTTGGTATCACGACGCGGAGGGCGACCATCAGTTCGCGACGGTGGAGAGCGGGGTCTCGGGCACAGGACGCTTCGAGGGGACCCTCTACCAGGGGCTGGGGCAGGTCAGGGCGAACCACCCTGGCGTCATCTGCGTGAGCACCTCCCCCAAGCGGGAGATAGGCGGGTTTCAGATCGTCCCGCTGAGTCACACGTACTCGAAGGAGATGCAGAAGACCCGCAACATGAGCCAGTACATCGTCCTGCGCGGGGTGGACTTCGAGGACATAGCGGGACAGCCGCCGTTCTTCCGCGGCTCGGTCCGCCCAGGCGACACCGACGACGCGGACTCGAAGACCGGCTGGGTGACGTGCAGGATCGGCGGCAAGTGGCAGGAGATGCCCAGCGTCTCCGGCCTGACCGAGCACACGCTGGAGGATATAGAGGCGTTCAGGATCTTTTTATGACGATAACCGTCGAGGGGATGGATGATATAGGATGAATACATTTTTTCTGATTGGCTCACGCGCTCCGGCGCGGTCCGCCGCGGACGGCCTTTTGGGCGGCGAGGTGCCGGCGAGGTCGGAGGTGCCCGACGAGTTCAAGTGGAGGCTGTCGGATATATACGCGGCCGACGAGGAGTGGGAGGCGGACCTCTCGCGTCTGAGGTCCGAGCTGCCGAGGCTCTCCGCCCTTCGCGGGACACTGGGGGAGTCGCCCGAGGAACTCAGCGCGTGTCTGCGCCTGCGCGACGAGATGTCGATCGCGGCAGGCCGCGTCTATGTCTACGCCAGCATGAGGAGCCACGAGGACACGGCGGATCCGAAGTATCAGGACATGGCGTCTCGGGCGGCGACCCTGATGGTGGAGGCCGCGTCGGCAGCGAGCTTCGTCACGCCCGAGATCGCGGCCATCCCGGAGGAGACCCTGCACGGCTTCATGGACTCGCGCGAGACCGCGCGCCTGTTCGACGACTACAGGTTCACGCTGAAGGAGATAACGCGCCAGAAGGAGCACGTCCTCTCCCCGGAGGAGGAGGCGCTCTTAGCGAAGGCCGGCGACATGGCGGCCGTCTCCGATAATGTGTTCTCCATGCTCACGAACGCGGACATGAAGTTCCCGACGATACGGGACGAGGAGGACCTCGAGGCGGAGCTCACCGACGAGCGGTACATGAAGTACATAAGCTCGCGCTCACGTGATGTGCGGATATCCGCGTTTGGCGCGCTCTACGAGACCTACGGCAGGAGCCGCAACACACTGGGCGCCGCGTTCAACGGGATGCTGAAGTCCTCCCGCTTCTTCGCGGACGCCCGCAAGTTCGACTCCGACATAGCCGCCGCGCTGGACGGCCCGAACATCCCGCTCGCCGTGTACGACAACCTCATTGAGACGGTGGAGGCCAACCTGCCCCGTCTCCACAGGTACATGGAGCTGCGCAAGAGGGTTCTGCGGTTGGACGAGCTTCACATGTACGATATATACAACCCCCTCGTCCCGAACCCGTACAGGGGCATCCCGTGGGAGACCGCGAAGAAGATGGTCTCGGAGGCCCTCAGCCCCCTGGGTGACGAGTACATGGCCCGGTTCAGGCTGGGCCTGGAGTCCGGGTGGATAGACGTCTACGCCAACAGGGGCAAGCGCGGCGGAGCGTACTCCTGGGGTTCGTATGGCACGCACCCGTATATACTGCTGAACTACAACGGCGAGCTGTCCGACGTGATGACCCTGGCTCACGAGATGGGGCACTCGATGCACTCGCTCTATTCGCGCGCGAACCAGCCGTACCCAACCTCCGACTACACCACGTTCTGTGCCGAGGTCGCCTCGACCGCGAACGAGGAGCTGCTGCTCGACCACATGCTGCGCTCGGAGGGGGACCTCGAGAAGCGGATATACCTCCTGAACCAGAGGGTGGAACGGATAAGGGCGACCGTCTACAGGCAGGTCATGTTCGCCTCCTTCGAGAGGGACGTCCACGCGCGCAGCCAGGCGGGGGAGAACACGACCGCCTCCGAACTGGGGCATATGTGGCGCGGGCTCAACGCGAAATACTTCGGCCCCGAGATGGTGATCGACGATCCGATAAGCCTGGAGTGGTCGAGGATCCCGCACTTCTACTCGCCGTTTTACGTCTATCAGTACGCGACCGGCTACTCCGCGGCGGCGTCGCTGGCGCGGCGGATAACGGCCGAGGGTGAGCCGGCCAGGGCGCGCTATCTCGACTTCCTGAAGAGCGGCGGCAGCGACTACTCCATAGCGCTCCTGCGCCGAGCCGGCGTAGACATGAGCACACCGGCTCCCATACTGGACGCGCTCGATCTCTTTGCTGGCACCTTGGACGAGATGGAGAGCCTGCTGGCCGGAGGATAATACCGACTTGAAATCATACCAATTCGCGGTCAACAGGCTGTTTTTGACAAGGCTGAATGGTCGATCGCGAGAGCCGCATCAAAAACAGCGAAGGGGGTGACTGGGTTTGCACTGGAAGGACGCCCGAGTCAGAGCGGTCATCTGTCACTGCAAGAACGTGACGAAGTACGACATAATAGCGGCCATCGACGAGGGGGCGCGCAACATCGACGACATCAAGTCCAAAACAGCCGCCTGCACCGGCGACCCCGATAGGACCCTGAACCCGTCGGGCAGGTGTTGTTGCGGCGAAGTTCAGGAGATGCTGGATTTTTACGCTCCGCTCGCCGACGCGCTGAGAAAGTAGAAACGCTTCGGGTATTTACGTCATACCAATTCTTGAAATCAAATGCCTGAAGGGTGAAGCGTTAAAACGGGTTTGGAGGACCGTTTCAGCCGCGCGTCAAAAACAGCCTGCTTTTCGCGAATCGCGAATTGGTATCAGCGCTTCCGAAGCATCTTGCGTGAATTTTGGCCTATTTTTAAGATCGTCTCCTCTATATCCCGGCTGACCGCCAGCATCAGTGCCTCGTCGCGCGCCTCCACCAGGATGCGTATGAGCGGCTCCGTGCCTGAGGGGCGCAGGAACAGCCTGCCGGCGCCGGATAATCTGGCGCGCGCGTTCTCGCACGCCTCCTCCAGCATCGGTGACGAGAGCGCGGCTTCCCGGTCGTCTACCCTCATGCTTTTGAGCAGTTGAGGGTATCTGGGGAACCTGTCCGCGAGCGTGTCGATGTCCTCCCCCAACTCCGCGCACGACTTGAGGAAGAGTAGCCCCGTGCAGATACCGTCGCCCGTTGAGACGTAGTCCGAGGCTATCACGTGTCCCGACTGCTCGCCCCCGAGGCGCGAGCCGGTCTCGCGCATCCTCTCCAGCACGTATCTGTCCCCCACCGCGCAACGGAAGACCTCTATCCCGTGCTCGCCCAGCGTCTCCTCCAGCGCCATGTTGCTCATCACCGTTGCCACCACCCCACGGCCGAGCGCGCCAGCGCTCTTGAGACAGCGGCCTATGATCCAGAGCATTATGTCCCCGTCGATGACCCTGCCCGCGCGGTCGCAGAGCAGGACCCTGTCCGCGTCGCCGTCGAAGGCCATGCCGAGGCGGGACGAGCTGGACTTGACCGCGCCTGTCAGGCTGCCCATGTGCATCACCCCGACCCCGTCGTTTATGTTGACTCCGTCGTAGTCCGCCCCGCGGTAGAGTACGTCGCTCCCCCACAGCTCGAACACCTGCCGCGCGATGTCGGAGGCGGCCCCGTTCGCCGCGTCAATCGTCAGCCGGAACCCCCTCCCGCGGATCGCGGAGAGCATCCCCCGAAGCCACTCGACGTAAGCGCGCCCTCTATCGCCGGCCTCGACGAGCGACCCTATGTCCCCTCCGGTGGGGCGCGGCCTCTCCTTTAGGGTTCCGCCCATGACAAACCCCTCCACGGCGGCCTCGTCGTCGTCCGTGAGCTTGAATCCGCGCGCGTCGAAGAATTTTATCCCGTTGTACTCGGCGGGGTTGTGCGACGCGCTTATCACGGCGCCCGCGTCAAAACCGCCCTGGCGCAGGACGAAGCTGACCCCGGGCGTTGGGAATATACCGAGCGCGTGCGGTTCCGCCCCCTCCGACATCATACCGGCGTGGAGCGCGCGCTCTATCATCGTCCCGGAGATCCTGGTGTCCCTGCACGTCACGATTTTAGGGCGCGCGACACCCCTTCCCGCGAGAAACGACGCGTACGCGCGCCCAAAGGAGAGCGCGCTCTCGGGCGTCATCGCTCCCCTGTTCGCTATGTCCCTGACGCCGTCCGTGCCGAATAAGCGGCGTTCGCCCTCCCATGTTGTCATAATAGCCCCACCCCTTGGCTCATGCCGTTTATTCGAAGTATTCGAGAAAGCATAATAATATCATGGAACCGCCGCTGAGACCGACACCTGCCGAGGCTCTATCCGCAGGACGCTCGTCCCGCCGGCCGCGTTCCTCACCAGGACGGGGAGCGTTATCTGGGAGGCCACGATGTTCGTCACGTCCACGTACAGCTCCAGTGGGGGCTTGCCCGGGTCGAAGGGAGAACTCGCGATGAGTGAGCGCTCGACCGTGACGCTCGCCGATGGAGGTGAAACCCTCCACCTGTCCGGGTTCGGCGCCCCGTGGATGTTGATGCTCACCCCGGAGTATGCCTTGATCTCGACCGCCGCGCGCAGCTCGACCGTCACGTTGACGTGGTCCGGCCCCACTATCGTCACGCCGCCGTCCGGCGCCTCGATCGGCATGTCCACGTTCACGCTCTCGCTGTGGCTCGTCACGTCGATCGCGTTTACCTCCAGCTCCTTGATGCCCTCGAGCCGCTCCCGCGCCCCTCTGAGCGTGACTGAGTCGGGGGATGCCGCGACAGCGCCCACCTCGAAGCCATCGAGGGGCTCCCCTGTGACCTTCACCCTTATCGGGACGACGGCCTCCCTCATCGACTGCGTCCACTCCGCCGACACCCTCACGGACGGCGGGTCGATCGCGAGGACCCGCGAGGCATCCCCTCCGCTGTCGAGGAGCACGGGAAGAGATTTTTCGCCGCCCGTCAGGTCCTTGGCGCTGCCCCTCACCTCGGCGCGCCGCACCGCCAGCACGTCGGCCTCGGGCCCCTTCACGGAGACTTCAGGCGGCGTGATCGTCACGTTCCCCAGCGACATGTTCTGAGGCGCCTCGCCCAGCAGCGTCAGGGACGGGCGCATCTTCCTCTCGATCATCCTGAACAGCTCGAACTCGACGACGCTGGGATTGACGCTGGTCACCCGGATGTTTGGGGGGAGCGTCGAAATCTGGACGGGCAGTCGGTATTTGCCTGGCTTCAGGTCCCGCATCCCGACCGAGGCGGTTATGGAGTCGCCGTCGATCATCGCCAGCGCCTCGAATGAGCCCTCCAGTCTGACGTCCGCGGTTTGCGCCGCGCCGGACAGGGAGTATCCGTCCGCCATGTCCTGATACTCTAGGGGGATCCTCATATCCTTTGAGATGAGCGAGGTCCCGTCCCACGTCACGAAGAACCACAGTATCACGGCGAACACCAAAGATGCCGCCCGCATTATCCAGCGAGTCCTCTGCGCCTTGTCCATGTCAGTTTTCGCCTCCGCTCATCTGCCAGCGCCCGGCCATTGGGCCTCTATCTCCTTCCGCAACCGCTGAAGGACGGTCAAGTTCTGCTCGTATGGGTTGAAATACCTGCGAATGAAGCGCGACACCTGGTCGTCGTTCAGGGGGCGCGAGAGCCTCCCCCGGACGGCGAGCGACACGTGTCCGCTCTCCTCCGAGACCACCAGCGCCTGCGCGTCCGATACCTCCGTCACGCCGACGGCCGCCCTGTGCCTGGTCCCGTGCCACCTGGAGATGTCCGGGTTGTCGGAGAGCGGCAGGTAGCACGCGGCGGCCGTTATCAACTGCCTGTCCATTATCACCGCCCCATCGTGAAGCGGGTTGTTGGGCCAGAATATGGAGAGCAGGAGCTCCTGGGTTATCTCGGCGCGCAGGTGGACCGCCGAGTGCCATATCTCCTTCAGCCCGGTGTCCCTCTGGAAGATGATGAGCGCGCCTATCCTGTGCTGCTGAAAGTACGCGACCGCCTTCACCAGCGCGTCGGCGTAGATCTCCGAGATGTCCGCCGTATGCCTTCGGCTGGACAGCAGCCTCCCTCGCCCCAGCTCCTCCAGAAGGCGCCTCAGCTCGGGCTGGAAGACGATTGGTATGGCGATGATGACCGCGCTCAGCAGGTAGCCAAGCAGCCACGAGATCACCTTCAGGTCGAGCGTCCGGGCCAGCGTCCCGAACACCACTATCACCAGCATCCCCCGCACCAGCTGCATCGCCCTCGTGTCCACGAAGAAGAGCAGCACCCTGTAGGTGAGGAACGCGACGAACAGTATATCCACTATGTCCTGCCATCTGACGCTCAAAAGTCTGGACAAATCCAACCTCCCTGAATGGCGTTATACCAATTCGATTTCAACCGGGTGTTAAAATCTTTTAACTTTAGGGTCCTTGATTGCAAGTTGGTATTGGCCTGTTTTTTATGGAACCCGCCGAGACGGCCACGGACCCTCATGGGCGTCCCCTGAGCTTGCGCAGCAGGGCCAGGTTTCCCTCGTCCCCTATGCCGTCCTTCGGCGTCTCCAGTATCGCTGGGATGTCGGCGAAGCGCTCGTCGGAGACCAGCATCCCGAACGGCACGGCGCCGATCTCGCCCTCGCCTATGTGGGCGTGCCTGTCCGCGCTGCTCCCGAGGGTTCCCTTGTTGTCGCTCATGTGCCAGCACCCGATCCTCTCCAGCCCGACGTGTTTCGCGAGCGACGACACCAGCCTGGAGTATCCTCCCTCCGTGCGGATGTCCAAGCCGGCTCCGAACAAGTGGCAGAGGTCGGCGCATATCCCGAGCCGCCTGTCCCATCCCTGGCGGTCCAGGACGGACGCTATCTCATCCACGGAGGAGCCGAGGGTGCCTCCCTGTCCGGCCATCGTCTCCAGGAGCACCGATACCGTCGTGTCCCGCGTCCTGTCCAGTATCTCGTCGAGCGACTCGACCAAGCGGCTTAGCGCGTCGCGGCGGCTGCCTCCCTTCGACGAGCCGGGGTGGATGACCACGGAGTCGATGCCGAGCTGGTGGCACCGTTCTATCTCGCATATCGCCGCGTCCACGCTCATGCGCCTCACCGAATCCTCGGCCGCCATGTTTATGAGGTATGACGCGTGGGAGATGACCCTGGTTATCGAGCTGCCGAGCAACGCCCTCCTGAACGCATCCAACTCCGCGTCGGTGAGGTTTTTACCCCGCCACTGAAGGGGATTGCGGGTGAATATCTGCATGGCCTCGCATCCGAGGGCCTCGGCCCTGCCTATCGCCCTGCGGAGCCCCCCGGCCGAGGATATGTGCGAGCCTAGCAGTGACATGCCGCTTCGCGCATCAGCCCAGCCTCAGGCGTCCCTCGTACACGACGCCGTGGATGCCGTCCACCGTCACCAGCATTCCGTCCCTAACGCGCTCCATCGCGCCCTCGACGTTGGTCATACAGGGGATTCCAAGCTGCAGGGCGGTCATGGCGGTGAAGTTCGTCATGCCAGGCTCCTCGGTTATGAGCGCCGAGGCCTTCTTCATCGCGGGGATGTACTCCTGATCCGTCTTCGGGACCACCAGCACGTTGCCGGCGTTCATCTTGTCCGCTGCCTCAGCCGCGGTGTACGCCTTGCACACGAATCCGGACGCCTCGCGCTTGATGAGCGACGGGGAGTGGAAGAGCACGCGCCCCACCGTCTGGACGAGCAGCATGTTCGTCGTGCCCGAGACGAACACCGGAAACCCGGTCGTGATGACCACCGTGTCCCCCTCCACGACGTAGCCGTGCTTCAGGACCGACTCGATGGCCGCGTCGACCGCGCCCTCCGCGTCCGAGTACTCGTCGAGCAGGAGCGGCTTCACACCCCACATCAGCGACAACGCCCGCCACGTCGACACCAGAGGGGTGGAGGCTATTATCGTGGCCTTGGGGCGGTACTTGCTGACCATCGCGGCGGTGCTCCCGCTGCGGGTCAGGGATATCACGGCTCTCGCGCTCATGTCCTCCGCTATCCTCATGGCTGCGTGGCTCACGGAGTCCGCGACGTTCATCGAGCCCTTTATGTCCCTGCGGACGTAATAGCGGCTCATGGCCTCGTTCTCCGTGCTGGTGACGATGCGGTCCATCATGCGCACGGCCTCCGCCGGGTACTTCCCCCCGGCCGTCTCGCCCGACAGCATCACGGCGTCGGCCCCGTCGAGGACGGCGTTCGCCACGTCGCTCGCCTCGGCTCTCGTGGGCCTCGGGTTCCTTATCATGGAGTCCAGCATCTGTGTCGCGACGATGACGGGTTTCCCCTGATTGCGGCACAGCTCTATTATCTTCTTTTGAACCATCGGGACGACCTCAGTGGGCATCTCGACCCCGAGATCGCCCCTCGCCACCATCACGGCGTCCACGACCTGAACTATGTCCTCCAGGTTCTGGACGCTCTGCAGGGTCTCTATCTTGGCCATGATGTTTATCTTCTTGTGCCTGCCGCCGTGGTTCTCGACCACGCGGCGCACGTGCATTATGTCCTCGCGCCGTCTGACGAACGACACGGCGATGTAGTCCATGTCGTGGTCCATGCCCCACTCGATGTCCCTGATGTCCTTGTCGGTCAGCGTCGGCACGGACAGCTCGGCGCCCGGGACGTTCACGCCCTTGCGCTCCCCGAGTGTCCCCCCGACCAGGACCCTGCACACTATCCGATCCGGTTCTATGCCCTCGATTTTCAGGTGGATGGAACCGTCGTCGATGTAGACGTCCTGCCCCAGCTCCGCCTCCTCGGGCAGGTTGGCGTAGCTGATGCTGACCTGCTCGGCGTTCCCGGGGCATTCCTCGGTGAGCAGGGTGAATACCGATTCGGCCCTCACGTCGACCGGCTTGTGCCCCTCGAGCAGGCCGGTGCGAATCTCCGGTCCCTTCGTGTCCAGCAGCGCGGCTATGGGCATGATGCCCTCGCTCTCTATCCTCCTGAGCATCTCCAGCATCCTGCCGTGCCCCTCGTAGTCCCCGTGGCTGAAGTTGAATCGAGCCACGTTCATCCCCTCCGCGACCATTTCCCGCAACTTGCCCATATCGTCGCAGGCTGGCCCCAGCGTGCAGACTATCTTGACCTTTCTCATTTTCCTCACCCCTCCGGCGTCCATCCCCCGCCGCGAATCTAAACGACCACTGCCGCGCGCCCCTGGGAGATGGATTGTATCCTCGCCCCAAGGTCCGGTGCGATCGACGCCTTTATCGACCTCATCTTGAGCAGCGCCCGCTCCTCTGATGTGCGGATATCCAGCAGGACCGGCGACCTGCCGGGGGTCTTCTCCAGTTCCGAGCGGAGCAGCCCGTAAAAGTCGTCCGGCAGGCCGTCCGCGGCGACCTCAATTCTGATGGCGGCCTCGCGCTTCGCCCTCGCCTCCGACAGCGGCTCCAGGTCCTCCAATATCAGGGAGATGTTCCCGTCGAGGCGCGGCGATCCCGTCACGAGGTACGGCGCCCCGATCACGAGGCGCGATTTCACCTCCGGCCACTGCCTAGGGAAGCAGACCACCTCCACCTGGCTCTCGGAGTCCTCCAATATCATTATCCCCATCGGGTCGCCCTTCTTCGTGTATTTCTCCTTGAAGTTCGCCATCAGCCCCATTACCACCGGCGGGACGTCCGCCATCCTCCAGTGCGGCAGGTCCCTGATCCCGCAGGTGGCGTATCTGCGCTCGTCGCGCCTGAACTCGTCGTATGGGTGCCCCGATATGTATATGCCCACCGACTCGTGCTCCAGGTCCAGCAGTTTGCGCACCTCGAAGTCCGGGACGTCGGGCATCTCCGGCCCCGCGTCCTCCTCCTCCTCACGGAAGAGGGATAGCTGCCCCGAGCACTCGTCCTTGCGGGAGGCCATCTCCATCATCGTGGGGAGTGACTCCAGCAGCTTGCGCCTGTTGGGCTCTATGGCGGAGAACGCGCCCGACTTCACCAGGTTCTCCAACACCCCGCTGTTGACGGTTCTGAGCTCGACGCGCGAGGTGAAATCCCACAGCGACTTGAACTCGCCTCCCGACGCTCTGGCCCTGAGTATCGCGTCTACCGCGGCGCTCCCCGCCTTTGCCACGGCCGACAGCCCGAATAGTATCACGCCGCCCGAGACGGAGAAGTCCGCCATCGACCTGTTGATGTCCGGACCCTTCACCTCGAAGCCCAGCCCTCGCACGGAGTCAATGTATTTGCCCAGCTCGTCCTGCTTATTGCCGGTTAGGGCCGACAGGTACGCGGCGAGGAACTCCGGCCCGTAGTTCGCCTTGAGGTAGGCCGTCTGATAGCTTATGAGGCCGTATGCGGCGCTGTGAGACTTGTTGAAGCCGTACCCGGCGAACTCCTCTATTATGTCGAATATCTCGCCGGCCTTGGCGGCCAGGACCCCGTTCCTCTCGGCACCCTCCATGAACTTGGCCCGCTGGGCCGCCATAACGTCCGTCTTCTTCTTGCCCATCGCGCGCCTAAGGAGGTCCGCCTCCCCGAGCGTGTAGCCCGCGAGGCTCGAGGCGCACTGCATGACCTGCTCCTGGTAGAGCACGACACCATAGGTCTCCGACAGCGCCTCCGCAAGCAGCGGGTGAGGATACTCTATGGGCTCCTGCCCGTGCTTTCGCTTGACGTAGGAGTCGGTCATGCCGCTCTTGAGCGGGCCCGGCCTGTAAAGCGCCATGAGGGGGGCCAGGTCGTCGAAGGAGTCCGGCTTGATGCGCTGCACGAGGTCCCTCATGCCGCCGGACTCCAGCTGGAACACGCCCAGCGTGTCCCCGGCCTGCAGCATCTCGAACGTCCTCTTGTCGTCCATCGGTATGGAGTCGAGGTCCACCGGGCCGCGTCCGCCGGCCTTTATGTTCTCCAGCGCCCGCTCTATTATAGAGAGAGTGCGGAGGCCCAGGAAGTCCATCTTGACCAGCCCGAGCTTCTCTATCGGCTCCATTGCGTACTGCGTGCAGACCTGGTCGCTGTCCTTTATCCTGGTCACCGGCACCATCTCGGCGGTTGGGTTGGGCGTTATGACGATGCCGGCCGCGTGCTGCGACGCGTGGCGGGCCAGCCCCTCGACCTTGCTCGCTATGTCGAGCAGCTTCCTCACCTGGGGGTTGGACTGGTACTCGTTCTTGAGCTCGTCGCTTGCGGTTATTGCCTCCTTTATCGTCTTTATGCCGGACTTTATGGGGTCTGGGATGAGCTTGGCTATCCTGTTCACGTCGGCGTAGGGCATGTCGAGCGCTCGGCCGACGTCCTTCACCGCGGCCTTGCTCATCATGCGGCCGAACGTGATGATCTGAGCGACGTGGTCCGAGCCGTACTTCTCGACTATGTAGGATATGACCTCGTCGCGCCCCCTGTCGGAAATGTCGGTGTCGATGTCGGGCATGCTGATCCGCTCCGGGTTGAGGAAGCGCTCGAAGAGCAATCCGTGCGCTATGGGGTCGAGGTCTGTTATGCGGAGCGACCACGCCACCAGCGAGCCTGCGGCGGACCCCCTGCCCGGCCCCACCGGTATGCCCATGCCGCGCGCATACGCGATGATGTCAGAGACGATGCAGAAGTAGCCGGGGAACCCCATCTGCTCTATGACTCCCAGCTCGTAGTCCAGCCTGATGCGGTAATTTTCGGGTATCTCGTCCGTCCTGAGGCGGGAGCGCAGCCCGTCGCGGGATGTCCGGCGCAGGTAGGTCTCGAGTGTCTCTCCCTCGGGTATCTCGAAGTTGGGAAGGTAGTATTGATTCCCGGACTCCACCTCGACGCGGCATCGCTCGGCTATCGCCGCCGTGCTGACGAGCGCCTCCGGCGTCTCGCTCCCGAACAGATCCCACATCTCCTCCGGGGAGCGGAAGTAATAGTCGTCACCCGTGAAGCCGTACCTCTTCCTGTCGGTCACCTTGCTCTTGGTCTGGACACAGAGGAGTATGTCGTGCCATCCGGCGTCCTCCCGCGTCATGTAGTGCGCGTCGCTCGTCGCTATGAGAGGGAACCCGTGCCGCCTGGACATGTCTATGAGAGTGCGGTTCACCAGCGCCTGATCGGGTACGGAGTTGTGCTGTATCTCCAGGAAGAAATTGTCCGGCCCCATTATGTCCCGGTACAGCACCGCGCGGGCCAGCGCCCCGTCAGCGTCACCGGAGGTGATCAGCGACGGCACCTCGCCCGCGACGCAGGCGGACGACGCTATGAGGCCGGAGCTGTAGCGCGACAGCAGGTCGTGGTCGATGCGCGGCTTGTGGTAGAAGCCCTCCGTGTGCGCTATCGAGACGAGCTTGACCAGGTTGCGGTAGCCCTGGTCGTTCTCCGCGAGGAGTATCAGGTGGTACTGCTCCTTCGCGTCCCGGCAGGTGTGCCCGCTGGGCGCGACGTAGACCTCGCAGCCTATTATCGGGTTCACGCCGTTCTTCTTGCACTCGTTGTAGAACTCTACGCAACCGTACATGACGCCGTGGTCGGTGAGCGCGACCGCTCCCATGCCCATCTCCCCGGCCGCCCTCGCAAGCTCCGAGCACCTGTTCGCGCCGTCCAGAAGGCTGTACTCGCTGTGGACGTGCAGATGTACGAACGGTTTGTCTGAATTGGTCATTTCAATACCCCTATGCTTTCATTATTATGATTTTTTATAAATCCGTTGTATCGGCGGGATCCTCCATATTTTCGTCGGAAACAACTTGTTTTGACATGAGTATGTCCGCGCCGAGATACGCGGAGATCGCCTCGGCGGTCATGGCCCGCGGCGTCATGGGGGCCGGCGGCCCGTCCCCGGCTCCCTCCGGAGCGGAGGAGTATAGCGTGTCCTTAGTCTCCGCGCGCCCCTCCCTAATCCCGAACGCGCGTTCGAGCGCGAACTTCGCGCGGGGCGACGTGAGCACCGCCTTGGCCGCGGAAGATGCCTCGCTGAAGTCGAATGCCAGGCCGCTTTCGGAGAGGGTTGCCCTGACGCAGACCATGGCCGCCGCCATGGGCAGGTTGTCCTCGCAAAGGGCCGCTAGTGCCGGCGGCAGCTCTCCCGCGCGTTCACCGGGCTCCGCCGCGTCGGCGGGGGGTATTTTTTCGCGCGCGCCGCCCATTTGAGGCGTGGCGGCGGAGGGCTGCCCGCGCCCTATCCCCGGCCGGTCCTCCCGCGCTGCCCGCATGGGCCGGCTGGGCGGTTGGGGGCTCGAATCGGCTTCCATACCTGCCGCCGCCGCGCCCCCCCCCTCCCCGGCGATGGCCCGCATGGTCTGGGCAGGGCCCTCGTCCTGAAAGATGGAGGACAGCTCGAAGAAGAGCATACCTGAGAATATCTCCGACCTCAGCCCCATCCGCGCCCTGGGAAACAGCGAGGCGCACGTCATGGCGGCTCGCCTCAGGCGCCACGCATCCCAGCGGGGCGCCTCCGACCGCAGGAAGTTTTTCTCCTCGTCCGAGAGGGACGTCCCGGCGAGCGAGGGCTCCCCCCACAGCGCGAATGCCCACATGTCCTTCAGCAGGGGGAACAGCGCGTCCAGGAACCTCTCCGGCGAGACGCCCTTGCCGAGCATCCCCCTGATGGCCTCCGACGCCTCGCGCGGGCTCGTCCTGAAGAGAGAGACGAATCTCTCCATCTCCATCCTGCTGCCCCCGCCGAACAGATCCTGAACGGCCTCCAGGGACAGCCAGCCCTCTCCCGCCGCGACTGCCTGTTCCGCCAGGGAGAGCGCGTCGCGAAGCGCCCCGTCGGCGCTTCGCGCTATCTCCCACAGCGCCCCCTCGTCCGCCTCGAAACTTTCGCTCGCGGCCACGCGCCGCAGTTGTGTAACCATGTCCTCCGAGGATATTCTGCGAAACGGTATGTGCTGGCAGCGCGAGCGGATCGTGACCGGGACCTTGTGCGGCTCCGTGGTGGCGAAGATGAACAGCACCGACGGGGGCGGCTCCTCCAGTGTCTTGAGGAGAGCATTGAACGCCTCCGCCGTGAGCATGTGTACCTCGTCCAGTATGTAGACCTTGGTGCCTCCGGTGAACGACGCGAGCCCGACGTGTGACTTCAGCTCGCGTATCTGATCTATGCCCCTGTTGGACGCGCCGTCTATCTCCATCACGTCCATGTGTCCGCCTGACGTGATGGAGGTACATGACTCACAGGCGCAGCACGGCTCGCCGTCACCGGCGGGATTATCGCAGTTTACGGCCTTGGCCAGCAGGCGGGCCGCGGTCGTCTTGCCGCAGCCGCGCGGCCCCGAGAAGAGGTACGCGTGACCGAGGCGCTTGTCTATGAGAGACTGCCGCAGCAGATTCACCGCCGCGTCCTGCCCCACGACGTCCTTGAAGATCTGCGGCCGGTATTTTCGGTACAGGGAGACGTGCAATAACCCTACCTCCTCGCGCGCGAGGTCAACTGTACGACAATTTTATCATACCCATTCCTCCCAAGCGAATGTTTTCTGTTTGTTCATCGATTGACCCGCATCTGCGGCATAATATTATGTGAAGGTGCATTTTGATCAATCGCCTTATACGCTTTTCAGGTATTCGCAATATGTTCTGGAGGGCCTTGTTGAACGGGTCAGCTATCGCCGGCTCTTTTTTTGCGCGTTTTGCATTGACAGGGAGGCGAAAAATTCATATATTAGCCCCAGCTGTTATTAGTACCTACTACTAATTGAGAAGGGGGAAAATAGCCCGGTGCGTCAAGCCAGGTCCGAACTCAAGCAGAAGCGGCAGAAGCGGCTCATGGGCTTGCTGGACTCCGATCCGCTCCTCTCGGACAGCGAACTCGCCCGCGAGCTTAGCGTGAGCGTCGCCACCATTCGCTTGGATCGCGGAGCGCTGAACGTTCCAGAGCTCAGGGAGCGGACGAGGCAGATGGCGGAGATGGCGTCCAGCCGCCTGACCTCCATGAAACAGGAGGAGGTCTTAGGTGAGCTGATCGAGCTGGAGCCAAACCGGCTGGCGCTCTCCGTCTTGACGACGAGCCGCGAGTACGCGTTCAGGCACACCCTCCTCATCGCTGACCACTACATCTACGCTCAGGCGGCGACGCTGGCCATAGCGGCGGTCAAGGAGGACATGGTGATAGTGGGCTCCGCGCGGGCGCGGTTCCGGTACTCGGCTCACGTGGGGGACAGGCTCATCGCGTGCGCAAAGGTCGGCACCCACAAGGGCAATAAGTATGTAGTCAGCGTTCACACCCGGATCGGGCTGACGGAGATTTTCGCGGCCCGCTTCGTGGTCGTCGCCATAGATAACGATGCCGGCGGCGATATAAGAGGATAAGGCGGAAGTGGGGTGTAAAAATGCTCTTTGCTCTTGACGCCATGGGCGGGGACAAGGCACCTGCCGAGCCCTGTATGGGGGCCGTGCTGGCGTGCGAGGAGAACGCCGAGATGTCGGTGGCCCTGGTTGGCAGGCGCGAGGCCATAGAGCCTCATCTGGAGGACGCGTCTTCCTCCGCGCGCTCGAGGATCGGCATAGTGGAGGCGGACGAGGTCATAGGCATGGGCGACAATCCGTCCGCGTCGATCAGGACGAAGAAGAACTCCAGCATGAGGGTCGCGATGGAGATGGTGAGGGCCGGGGAGGCTGTTGGCTGTATATCGGCCGGCAACACCGGCGCCATAGTCGCGGGAGGCGTGCTCGTCGTGGGCAGGATTAGGGGAATCGACAGGCCCGGCCTGGCCGTCCCCCTCCCTTCGCTCGAACGCCCCTCGCTGTTGCTGGACGTCGGCGCTACCGTGCGCTGCAAGCCGCTCAACCTGTACCAGTTCGCCCGCATGGGCTCGATCTACATGAAGTCCTTGACCGGGGTGGAAAGCCCCAGCGTCGGGCTCTTCTCGAACGGCTCCGAGGTCATAAAGGGCGACGAGGTCATATCGGAGGCGCGTGAGATGCTGCTGGAGTGCGGGCTCAACTTCGCCGGCTTCGTCGAGGGCAAGGACGTGCCGCTTGGCCGCACGGACATAGTAGTATGCGACGGGTTCACGGGGAATGCCCTGATAAAGTTCGGAGAGGGTATCGGCGAGCTGGTGAAGGTCATAGTCCGCGAGGAGCTGTCGGGCAAATTTCTGCCGAAAATAGGTGCCGCACTCATGATGCCGGCCCTGAAAAAAATATGGTCGCGCTTCGAGTACGAGAAGAACGGGGGGTCTCCCCTGCTCGGTGTGGACGGGATAGTGGTAAAGGCGCACGGCAACTCCAGCCGCAGGGCCATTGCCGGGGCGCTCAGGGTTGCCTCGGGGTTCGCGGGGCTGAGCGGGACCGATCTGATCAAGGAGAGTTTCGAGTCTCGCGCGGGCGGCGCTGGGCTCTAGTTAGGAGGAGATTTTTTGTCAGCGGTTGTTGGAAGGCCGGTGGGCATCATGGGCGCCGGAGCGTGTATACCGAAAAAAATCGTGACGAACGACGACATGGCGAAGATCGTCGAGACGTCCGACAAGTGGATAGTGGAGCGGAGCGGCATACGGGCTCGGCGCATAGCGTCCGAGGAGGAGTCGAACGCGTGTCTCGCCGCCGGGGCATCGAGGGAGGCGATCAGGAACGCCGGGATCGCGCCGGGCGACGTGGACATGGTGATCGTGGGCACCAACTCACCGGACACGCTGCTGCCCGGAGTGGGTCCCACGATTCAGCACATGATCGGGGCGGTCCGCGCCGGAGGGATGGACATACAGGCCGGCTGCCCCGGAGGGCTCTGCGGCATGACCGTCGCGGCCGGGGGGATCGCGTCCGGGATATGGAATCACGTGGTGGTGGCAGGCTCCGAGGTCATGAGCCGGCTCGTCGACTGGTCGCATCGCAGCACGTGCGTCCTCTTCGGGGACGGCGCGGGGGCGTGTGTCATGGGGCCGTGGCGCGAGGGACTGCTAAAGGTGACGCACGCGGACATGAAGGCCGACGGCAGCCATAAGGACCTGATCTCGTTCCCCGGCGGCCTGGCCGCCGAACCGGCCACTGAGGAGACCGTGCGCCGGAGGCGGCACTTCCTCAAGATGAACGGCGCTGAAGTTTTTAAGTTCGTGAATCGCAAAATCCCGGCCTACATAGAGAATTTTTGCGAGAGTTGTGGTATAACAACGCAAGATATAGACTTTTGGATTTTTCACCAGGCGAACATCCGCATCCTCGAGGGGATAGCACGCAGGCTCTCCGTGCCGATGGATAGGTTCGCCGTAAATCTCGACAGATACGGGAACACGTCAGCGGCCTCCGTGATGATCGCGCTGAGCGAGGCATGTGCCGACGGCAGGATACGCTCCGCGCGGAGGACGCTCGTCGCCAGCTTCGGGGCGGGGATGACATATGGGGCTCTTTTGATAGAGTCGTGACGAGACGGGCGATCGAAACCGAGGTGTCGCAATGTTCAGTTCTAACAGGATAACGAAGCTGTTGAATATCAAATACCCGATTATACAGGGAGCGATGGCCTGGGTCGCGGACGCCGATCTGGCGGCCGCTGTCAGCAACGGCGGGGGGCTGGGGGTGATAGCCGCCGGGAATATGCCGCCGGAGCTGCTGGAGCGCGAGCTCGTCAAGGTCAGGTCGCTCACGGACCGCCCGTTCGGGCTCAACATAATGCTCCTCTCCCCCACTTGGCAGGACGCGCTGGAGCTGGCGGCCCGGCACGAGGTCCCGGTGGTCACCACTGGCGCTGGGATGCCGGGCAAGGTCATAGACAGGCTGGCGCCGCTTGGGGTCAAGGTGATTCCGGTGATAGCCTCCGTGGCCCACGCCGAGCGGGTCAAAAAGCAGGGCGCGGCCGCGGTAATAGCGGAAGGGATAGAGGCCGGGGGGCACATAGGCGAGATCACTACGATGGCCCTGACCTCGCAGGTCTCCGACGCCCTGGACATCCCGGTGGCGGCGGCGGGAGGCATAGCGGACGGGCGCGGGATGCTGGCGGCGTTCGCGCTGGGAGCCGATGGAATCCAAATGGGGACCCGCTTCGTCTGCGCCTCCGAGTGCAACGCGCACGTCAGCTTCAAGGGCAAGATAATATCGGCCAACGACCGTAGCACGGTCGTGACCGGGCGCTCGCTGGGACACCCGGTGCGCTCCATAAAGAACAAGTTCACCCAGGCGTTCCACGTCATGGAGGAGGAGCGCGTCCCGATAGAGGACCTGGACAAGTTCGGCTCCGGCAAACTTAAGGCCGCTGTGGTGGACGGGGACGTCGAGAACGGCTCCGTCATGTCCGGCCAGATCGCCGGCCTGGTGAGCAAGATACAGCCGGCGGCGGAGATAATAGAGGAGATAGTGCGCGAGGCATCGGAGAGAGCCTCGCGCATTGGACGCCGTTTTGATTAGGGAAACCTGATTTAAAAGAGTGAGAGGGGGCGTCATGCGTGTCGAATTTGAGGTACGCGATGGTATTTCCTGGCCAGGGGGCGCAGGAGGTCGGGATGGGCCGCGATTTTTACGAGATATACGAGGAGTCGAGAGCGGCCTTCGACGAGGCCGACGAGGCGCTGGGGTTCAAACTGTCGGCCGTCGCGTTCGAGGGGCCTGATGACGAGCTGGTGAAGACCGCTAACACCCAGCCGGCGATACTTGTGACGAGCATAGCTATGCTGCGCGCGGCGGAGCGCGAGCTGGGGCGCCCGTTCGAGCCCCTGTTCTGTGCCGGACACAGCCTAGGGGAGTATACGGCCCTCGTGGCGTCCGGGGTGCTGCCGCTCGGCGACGCCGCTCGCATCGTTCGCAGGCGCGGCGCGCTCATGCAGGACGCGGTTCCCATGGGAAGAGGAGCGATGTCTGCGATACTGGGCCTCGGCTTGGACGCCGTGCTCGGCATATGCCGGGAGGCCGCATCTGGCGAGGTGTGCGGCCCCGCCAACGTCAACGCCGCTCTCCAGATAGTGATATCCGGCGACGCGCCGGCGGTGGAGCGCGCGGGCCAGCTCGCGCGGGAGCGGGGGGCCTCCAAGGTGATACCCCTCAAGGTGAGCGCGCCGTTCCACTGCGAGCTGATGAGGCCCGTCGCCGACGAGCTCGAACGCGAGTTCGAGTCGAGGCGTTGGGGCGAGCCGAGGTTCCCGATAGTGGCCAACGTCGACGCTTGCGCAAAGAGCTCCGCTGATTCCATACGGAACGCGCTGTATGCCCAGACGTATTCGCCGGTGCTCTGGTCCGACGCGGTATCCGCGATGGTGGAATCGGGGGTTGATGCGTTCCTGGAGTTCGGGCCTGGAAGCGTGCTCTCCGGGCTGATCAAGAGGATAGCCAAGGGCGCCGTGACCGCCTCGGTGAGCCGCGTCCAGGACGTGGCGCGCGCGCTCTCCCTTATCGGAGGGAAGGGGGTGTGAGCGCGTCAGGCAGGGTCGCCCTGGTCACCGGCGCTAGCCGGGGGATAGGACGCGCCGTGGCGATAGAGCTGGCCGCAAGGGGTTATCGCGTCGCGGTGAATTACCGGAGCTCGGAGTCCACGGCCATGGACGTCGTGCGCGCGATCGAAAGGCTCGGCGGGACCGCGATGGCGGCCCGCGCGGACGTCTCGGACCGCGAGCTGGCGGACTCGCTCGCGGCTCAGGTCGAGCGCGATCTGGGGCCGGTGGAGATACTGGTGTGCAACGCCGGTATAACGAGGGACAACCTGCTGATGCGGATGAAGGACTCGGAGTGGGACGACGTGCTGCGCACCAACCTGAGCTCCGTCTACTACTGCGTCAAGGCGGTGATTCGCGGGATGATGAAGGCACGCTTCGGCAGGATACTGGCCATGGGCTCGGTGAGCGGGCTGGTGGGCAACGCCGGGCAGGCCAACTACGCGGCGGCGAAGGCCGGCATCGCGGGGCTGATCCGAAGCGTCGCGCGGGAGGCCGCGGGCCGCGGCGTGACGGCCAACGTGATAGCGCCGGGTTACATAGACACGGATATGACCTCCGGGCTGCCGGACGACGTGAAGAGCGGTATCCTGCCGCGTATCCCGGCCGGAAGGTACGGACGCCCGGAGGACATCGCGAGCGCCGCGGCCTTCCTCGTGTCGGACGAGGCCGCTTACATAACGGGCCAGGTACTGGCCGTCGACGGCGGAATGACCATGTGATACTGATTTGCGAGTCAGGGGCCTGAAGTTGAAAGATCGATGAATCATAAGGTTCCTTGAAGAAACAGAATGACGGTACACTGGAAGGAGGTGTTACCAGATGCAGTCGGAAGAAGTTCTGGCGAAATTGAAGGAACTAGTCATTGATCGTCTCAATGTGGAGGAGGAGCAGATCAAACCTGACGCCTCTTTTGTGGAGGACCTCGGGGCGGACTCGCTCGACATCGTCGAGCTCATAATGGGTATCGAGGAGGAGTTCGACGTCGAGATCCCAGACGAGGACGCCGAGAAGCTCACCAACGTGGGGGAGGCTTTAGCCTATGTGAAGGCCAAGCTCCACGTGGAGGACTAGTTATCGGAGATCTTTGGGGCACGCTTTTTGACGGCGTGCCCTTTTTTGAAGGAGTGATTTTGTGAGAAAAGTCGTCATCACCGGTCTAGGAGTCGTAAGCCCAATAGGCTGCGGCAAGGATGACTACTGGGACGCGCTCTCCGAGGGGCGCAATGGGATTGGCAGGATAACCCTCTTCGACACCGAGGGGCATTCCGCGAAGATAGCGGCAGAGGTTCACGATTTCGACGTCGAGCCCTGGATGGACAAGAAGGAAGCTCGAAAGACCGACAGGGTCATTCACTTCGTGATCCCGGCGGCGGACATGGCGGTACGCGACGCCGGGCTCCCCTTGGACGATATAGACCGCAACGCCTTCGGAGTCTACATCGGCAGCGGGGAGGGCGGCATAACGACCACGCACGAGAACTACGACATACTGAAGGAGAAGGGCCCCGGGAGGGTCAGCCCGTTCTTCATCCCGATGATGCTCTCCAACATGCCCGCGGCTTACGTCGCCATGAGGTTCGGCGCGCGCGGCCCGAACATGGCTGTGGTCACCGCCTGTTCCACGGCGACCCACTGCATGGGGGAGGCGATGCACGCTATACGCAGGGGCGACGCCGACATAATACTGGCGGGCGGGGTCGAGGCCGCCATCACGCCCATAGCCATAGCCGGATTCGCCAACATGAAGGCGCTCTCCACGCGCAACGACGAGCCCGAGAGGGCTTCCCGTCCGTTCGACCGCGAGCGCGACGGATTCGTCATGGGGGAGGGCGCCGGCATACTCGTCTTCGAGGAGCTGGAGCACGCGAAGAGGCGCGGCGCGCGCATCTACGCCGAGGTCACCGGCTACGGCAACACCTGCGACGCGTACCACATCACGGCTCCAGACCCCGAGGGAGACGGCTCGATCCGCGCTGTCGGCGCGGCGCTCCGCATGGCGGGGTGGAACGCCGGCCAGGTCGACCTCTACAACGCCCACGGTACCTCCACCCCGCTGAACGACAAGACGGAGAGCGGTGTGGTGCGGCGAGTCTTCGGCGACCACGCGGAGCGCATGCCGGTCCATTCGACGAAGTCGATGCTGGGGCACTGCCTCGGCGCGGCGGGGGCGCTAGAGACGATAGCGGCTATGATGGCCATAGAGCGAGGAATAATCCATCCTACGATAAACTACGAGTTCCCAGATCCCGAGTGCCGCGTCAATATCTCCAACGTTGCGATCGAGCGCCGTGTCGACCGCGTAATAATAAACAACGCCGGGTTCGGCGGGCACAACGGGGTATTGGCGATCGAGCGTTTCAAGGGCTAGCCAGCCGCCATGTCGCATGACGGCGGAGATTTCGAGCGGGAGATCGGATACGCCTTCAAGTGCCGCCCGCTCTTTGAGGAGGCTCTGACGCACGCGTCCTACGCCAACGAAAACGGTATGCCGCGAAGCAACGAGCGGCTGGAGTTCCTCGGCGACGCCGTGCTGGAGCTGTGCGTCTCCGAGAAACTTTTCTCCTCCTGCCCCGAGGGCAACGAGGGGGTCCTGACGACGGCCAGGTCTCTCATCGTTAGGGAGGCCGCGCTCGCGTTCAGAGCTGCTTCCACGTCCCTGCCGGGCCTGCTGAGGCTCAGCAGGGGGCTGGAACTGCAGGGCGGCAGGAGCAACCCGTCCATACTCGCCGACGCGATGGAGGCGGTGTTCGGGGCGGTGTTCGTCGACGGAGGCTACGAGGCGGCGCGCGATGTGGTGTGGCGCTTCATAGGGGACGCGGAGGCGGAGGTAGCGAGCGTCGTCGGGAGAACGGGGCGGCACGACAAGGACGCCAAGTCGCTCCTCCAGGAGATGCTGCAGGCGCTCGGCGACAAGCCCCCGGTCTACCGTCTGATAGGGCGCGCCGGGCCGGACCATGCCGCGAGCTTCGAGGTCGAGGCGTCGAGGGCCGACGGCTACGTGCTGGCAGTCGGCCGGGGCAACTCCATCAAGACCGCGGAGTTCGCCGCCGCCGCATCCGCGCTGGAATATCTGGAGAGCGCTTCGCGGAGGGACAAAAGCCGCGCGAGGCGAAAGAGCGCGAATAAATGAAACGCCGGGCCTTCGCGATATTCCGCGCGCTGGAAGCGCTGGCGGTACTGGTGCTGTTGTTCGCGTCGTCCGCTCATGCCTCCGTGGCTCCTCCGGCCAGGCCCGTCTTCGTTACAATCCCCTGGCTCTCCGGCATCGCCCGCTTCATAGTCGGAACCACCACGGCGGTGCAGCCGCTGGCGTCGTGGGCGCCGGACGGCTCCCTGCGGGCGTCCAAAAGGATGCCTCAGAATCCGACGGTGATAGCCATCGACCCAGAGGATGCCGCGAGATACAACCTCAAGCCCGGCCAGAAGGGGCTTTATCTGTTGTACGGGAAACTCCCCATAGGAGAGGAGGACAGGATTTCCATGTTCTTCGACCCCTCCATACTGCCGTTCCTGAGCCAGCGCATGTTGGTAATACTCTGCGAGCTGGAGCCGGACAACTACCCGTTCTACCAGCGCAGGCTCGCGGAGTTCCAGTCTCGCCTGGAGAGCACGCTCGAAGTCGGCAGGAGCTTGATCGGCAGCTTCCCTATACTTGACCTTGCGGGCGCGGCCAGCCCTTGGGTGAGGGCAGCCTCGCCTCGGGCCGTCAGACCGCCGGACGACCTCTGGGCCGCTTGGGCGGAGGGTGCCAGGAGGGAGGAGCTCTCGCTGGCGCTGAAGGAGGCGGCGAGACGCGGCTGGCCGATACTCGTTGACGCGTGGACTCCCGCGCGCATCCGCTCGCAGGTCCTGGGGGCGTACAAAAATATTTACGTGGGGCCGCCTGAAGGGGATTATGAATTCTTCGCGTTTCTGCACGACATCTACCTGAAAATTTGGAGTGAATCCACGGGAAATTGATTAAAAATACATGTTACACGTGAAACGTCGCACACCTTGACACGCGCCAGGGTGTATAGACGCCGCCGTCAAGGTCCCCCGGCTTCACGCGCCCGGCCGCGGATTGGCGTTACAGCCCGAAGAAATAGGCTCCCCACAGGCCGCAGCTCAGACCGACGAGGAATATCGCGGCAATCAGCGCCGCTATGACCAGGAACTCCTGCAAGCTCTTTTTCTCCGGCGCCTTAGGCGCGCGAACGGCCTCCTTGAGGGGGAATCCCGACTCGTCGGGATGGATGAAGTCGGGGAACGTGTACTCCTTGATCTCTGCCTCCAGAAGATCCGATATCAACGCGTCGAGCGTGTACGAGATGTTTTTGAGCGCCTCCTCGTGCACGTCGAAATCACCTGCCGGAGCGTCGCCCCTGTCGTCGCTCCGCTCGTCGGAGGAGTTCATGGACGCTAAGCCCTGCTCCATTCTGTCCAGCTTGGCCAGCAGGCTCTCGTGCCTGGGAGACACGGTGTATGGATTGGGCTCATCCCCGCCGGCCGTTACGCCGGCACCCGAGACGGGCAGCCCGCCTCGGCCCACGCCTACCGGGAACGCGCTGGTCACGAGCAATTTGTTGCCGCACCTGGCGCAATAGAGCGAGGACACCGCGTTGGAGGAGCCGCATACGGAGCATTCGACGGTTTCGTCGGAGGATGCGTCGATAACGGTGGACGCAAGGGACAACTCGCGGCCGCACATGGAACATACCCGCGTGTCGTCGGAGTTGTCGAATCCACAGTAACGACAGTACATATTACAGCCTCCGATCCGGTGATATGTGTTCGGTGTGTCAATTCTGCCATTATTACGTATTGATTATAGCCAATGGTTTCAAATCACGCAATACAATTTACATAGTTTAAGTGGGACTATAGGCTCATTTTCAATGTGTAAACTACCGAATATGCCGGCTTCGGGCCAAACGCCGATGTTTTCCATTTGGCCCGGAGCCGGGACAATTCGTACGCTGGACTCAGTCTTTTATATGAGTTTTTATTTCGTCCAGGGAGACCCTGGTGAGCTCGCCCCTCGGCAGGGAGGAGAGTATGTCCCAGCCCATGTCGAGGGACTGGCCTATCTCCCTGTCCTCGTCCTTGCCCTGCTTCAGGAACCTGTTTTCGAAGAACTCGCCAAAGGTGATGGACTGCTTGTCGGCCTTCGAGAGCTCGTCCTCCCCCACGACGCCTGCCAGCGAGCGCACGTCCTGCACATGGCTGTACGAGGCGAAGAGCTGGCTGGCGAGGTTCGGGTGGTCGTCCCTGGTGAACCCGCGCCCGATGCCGTCCTTCATCAGGCGGGAGAGGCTGGTCAGCACGTCGATCGGCGGGTATATTCCCTTGCCGTCGAGTTCCCGGCTCAGGACTATCTGCCCCTCCGTGATGAAGCCGGTCAGGTCCGGTATCGGGTGCGTTATGTCGTCGTTGGGCATCGTCAGAATCGGAAGCTGGGTCACGCTGCCCGTCAGCCCCCGCACCACACCGGCCCTCTCGTAGAGCGACGCCAGATCGCTGTATAGATACGCGGGGTAGCCCTTGCGGCTGGGCACCTCCCCAGCGGCCACGCCTAGCTCGCGGACGGCCTCGCAGTAACTCGTCATGTCGGTGATTATGACGAGTACGTGCAGCCCCAGCTCGTAGGCCATGTACTCCGCCGCGGACAGAGCCATCCTCGGGGTGGCTATGCGCTCTATGACGGGGTCGTCCGCGAGGTTGAGGTAGGTGACGATGTTGTTCGTGCGCCCCCGCGACGACAGTTCCCTCAGGAGGAACTCCGCATCGTCGTGCTTCACCCCTATCCCCGCGAAGACGACCGCGAAGTTCTTGGCCCCCATCAGCCTGGCCTGAGTCGCTATCTGGACCGCGAGCTGGTTGTGCGGCAGACCGTTGCCGGAGAAGATCGGGAGCTTCTGCCCGCGTATGAGGGTGGCGAGCGTGTCTATGGCGGATATCCCGGTGTGGATGAAGTCCTTCGGGTACTGGCGCGCCATCGGATTGAGCGGCATCCCGTTCGAGTCCGCCCGCTTGCCGCCGAAGACGGGGCCACAACCGTCCGCCGGCTCGCCCAGCCCGTTGAACGTCCTCCCAAGTATTGTCGGGGAGAGCTGTACCTCGAGCGTCTTGCCCAGCATCCTCACCCTCGTCTTGCTCGGCACCAGCCCGTCGGTACCGGAGAACACCTGCACCAGAGTAGCCCTCTCGGAGAGGGAGACTATCCTGCCGCGGCGAACCCTGCCGCCCGGCGTCCTCACGTCGACCAGCTCGCCGTAAAACGCGTCGCGCCCGGCGTCTTCGAGCAGTATAAAGGGCCCGGTGACCTGCGATATCCCTACGTATTCAGTCTGCGGCATTATCTCGCGCCTCCCTGCTCACGGGTCCTCTCCGCGCCGACCCTGTTGAGGTGGTTGTTCAGGCGCTTCAAGGCCCGGTCGAACGACGACTTGTCCTCGGCCCCGAACTCGCGCAGGTGGGTGATCTCCTCCACCGCGTCGTTCTCGCGTATGAGCGATATGGGCACGCCCTGCCTGACGAGTTCGAGCCCCCTGTCGTAGAAGTGCATTATCATCTCGAGTATGGCGAAGCCCTTCTCTGGAGGCGAGTACGAGTCCGAGCCGAACGCCGCCTGCTGCAGATAACCGCTCTTCACGAGGAACGCCGTGTAGTCGAGCAGCCTCTGGTCGTCGGGGAGTACGTCCTCGCCAACGAGCCTGATCACCTGCTGTATCTTCTCGTCCTCGAGCAGTATCGCGCGGGTCTTCTCCCTCAGTTCGCTCCACCTCGGGTCGACGTTGCTCTGGAACCACTCCTCGACCTCGGCGGCGTACTCGCTGTACGACTCCAGCCACGATATGGCTGGAAAGTGGCGGGCGTTAGCCAGGTTCTTGTCCAGCCCCCAGAAGCACCTGATGAACCTCTTGGTGTGGCGCGTCACCGGTTCCGTGAAGTCCCCCCCGGGAGGTGACACGGCCCCTATGATGGAGATGCTGCCGTTCTCGCCGTACTGGGTGACCACGCGCCCGGCCCGCTCGTAGAACTCGGCGAGGCGCGACGGGAGGTAGGCGGGGAAGCCCTCCTCGGCGGGTATCTCCTCCAGGCGGCCGGATATCTCGCGCAGCGCCTCCGCCCAACGGCTCGTGGAGTCCGCCATGAGGGCAACGTCGTAGCCCATGTCGCGGAAGTACTCCGCTATCGTTATGCCGGTGTAGATCGACGCCTCGCGGGCCGCCACCGGCATGTTCGAGGTGTTTGCGATGAGTATGGTGCGCTCCATGAGGGGCCGCCCGGACCTGGGGTCCTCCAGCACCGGGAACTGCTCCAGGACGTCCGTCATCTCGTTGCCGCGCTCGCCGCACCCGATGTACACCACGACCTGCGCCTCGCTCCACTTGGCCAGCTGGTGCTGCGTGACGGTCTTGCCGGTGCCGAACCCCCCTGGAATGGCAGCCGTCCCCCCCTTGGCCAGCGGGAAGAGCCCGTCTATGACCCTCTGCCCCGTGACGAGCGGCTCGTTGGGGCGGAGCCGCTCTCGGTAGGGGCGCGGGACGCGCACCGGCCAGCGCTGCGTCAGCGGCACGTCCACGGTGCGCCCCAGCGCGTTCTTCACCCTGGCTATCATGCCCCCGCTCGCCACCAGCCCCCGCGGTGCGATCCAGACCACCTCGCCCTCTATGCCGGGCGGGCAGATTATCCGATGCAACATGAGCCCCGTCTCCTGGACGGTCCCAAGGAGCGTCCCGGACGACACCATATCCCCCGGGGAGACCTCAGGGGTGACGTTCCACATCCTGTCCGGCGGTATCATCGGCACCTCGATGCCCGGGGATATGTACATTCCCTCCTTGTCCAGCAGTGCCGAGAGGGGACGGCCTATCCCGTCGAAGAACCCCCCGATCAGGCCCGGACCGAGCGAGACGGAGAGCGATTCGCCGGAGCCTATGACCCTCTCGCCGACCCGCATCCCCTGCGTCTCCTCGTAGACCTGTATTATGGCCTCGTCCCCGTCCATGCGTATTACCTCGCCCAGCAGACGGGCCTCGCCCACGTGAACCATCTCCCGCATGGCGAAATTGGCCATGCGGGAGGCGTGAATGACCGGTCCGTTTATCAGGGAGACCTCTCCCGTATTGGAGCCGCCGTCCTTGGGCTTCGTGTTGTCCGCCAAACCCCATCCCCCCTTCAGAGCAGAGACAGGAGGCGATCCGCCAGGGTGTCGGCCATCTCCTGAGTTCTCGACTGCCAGTCCGCGTTTATCTGGCGCCTGCCGTCCTCGCTTGCCACCCAGCATCCGCCGATGATCGGCGCCGGATCCGGGTCAAACGCCATCGCCGGGCCGGAGAGCTTACGCGTCGCCTCCGACGCCACGCTTGGCCCCAGATGGGCGTCGATGGCCGACAGCTTCAGCCTCATGGCCGCGGCGCCCGGGAGGAGCCGCGCCGACTCTATCGCCAGCGCGGTCAATATTTTCTCGTAGTCGCCGCGCTCCCTGAGCCGGACTAAGCCGTCCTGGAACCTCTTCAGTGCCTCGTTGAGCAACCTGTTCTGCTGTCTCAGCGCCTCTGTGGATTTCTCGCGCTCCGCTGAGAGGATCTGCCTTCTGTGTATGTCCTCCGCGCGCGACTTGGCGTCAGCCAGCACGACCGAGGTCTCTCGCTCCAGCTTGGCCATCTCCTTGGAGAGCCATGCCTCGGCCTCCTTCCTGGCGTCGGTTGCCAGTGCGGCCCTCTGCTGGTTTGCGTGCTCCAGTATTATGTTCTGCAGCGCCGTGATTTTTTCGTTCGGTATGTCGGTCATTCCATCTTCACTCCAATTGCGTCCCTGACGTACTTTGTCAAAAAGTCGAAGCTCCGCTTGGTGCCGTGCCTGTCCGGTATCTCGACGACAATCGGCAGTTCGCCGTGCTCCCTGAGGCGCTGTATCGCGTCTGGCATCATCTCCGATATCTTCTCCGTGACGGCCAGGATCGCCACGTCCTTCATGAGCATGGCCTCGGTCATCGCCCTGCGCGCGGCTTCGGTCCCGTGGACGACCACTCCGTCGATGCCGGCGAGCCTCATGCCGACCAGGGTGTCGTGGTTGTCGCTGATCAGGTAGGCCCGCACGGCTTGCCCTATCCCGCCAGTTTGCTGAAGATGAGTATCGATATGACTATGCCGTATATCGCGACGCCCTCCGCCAGCCCGACGTATATGAGCGTCGTGCCTATGGCTCCGGGCTGCTCTCCGACTAGTCCCAGCGCCGCCGATCCTACGCTGCCGACCGCGATCCCGGCGCCGATGCAGGCGAGCCCTGTGGCCAGCGCCATCCCGATGAAGCCCATGCCGTTGCTCGCCGCCGAAGCGGCGTCAACGGCCGCCGCGGGCGCGGAAGCGGCCGAAGCCGGGGCGAGGGAGAACAGCGCCCCCGCGAGTAAGAGGCAGCACGACGCCGACACGATCCCGACTAACATCCCTTTGGAGCCGCGAAAACGCGCTCTGCGCATCAAAACCCCGAGGCAGATGGTGCCCGTCACGGCGAACGCGCTCAGAAACAGTCCAAACATCAGTATCATCCCCCTGTATAGTTTTATAATTTATAATCCGAAGGCTGGCCGGCTCACGACTTGAGAAGCGGCTTGTCCCTCTTCCACGTGACGGGCTTGAACACGTTGCCGCCGCCCCGGTAGAACTTGCCGAAGAACTCGTAGTACTCCAGGCGCAGGACCTGGATGAACACTATCAGCCCCTCCAGCCCCACTATGAAGATATTGCCCAGTATCAGCACCAATATCTTGAGCGCCATCCCGCCCGGCAGGTCCTCCATCATCCCCGATATGAGTATCACGGCGAACGACAGTGCCACGTGGTTCAGCGCGAACGCGGCCAGCCTGACGAACGACGCGGTGTTGGTGAAGTAGTTCATCAGGTTGTGCAGCACCTCGAATATCTGGAGGGCCGGGGACTCGCGCTCGACGCGCTGGTGCAGCAGCGTCCGCGCCAGGGTGTCTCGGAAGAGCGTCAGCAGCATCACCGCCAGGATCGCGTACCAGAGGTAGGCGACGGAGAAGGGTGTCTCGATGCCATTGACCGAGATGAATATGGCTATGGCCGCCCCCCAGTACACGAAGAGCCCGGCCAGCCCCTGCCCGTCGAAGAGGAGCTTCCCGAAATTTCTCTCGCGGTATCGTATTACCATGTTCAGTATCATCCCGACGCTTATCATCACCACGCCTGCGGCTATCGCCACCATAAAGAGCTCCACGGTGTTGTGCATGGGGGAGAGCCAGAGCGCGGGCAGTTTCCCCTCGATGCCCATCACGCTGCCGTAGAGCAGCCCGAAGACGACGGAGCTGCACGATGCGCACTTCATGACGTACGCCAGCGATCCGTTGAGCACCTTCCGCCTTCCGAGGTACGCCGCGCCGAGCCAGAGCAGCACGCCGTGCCCTATGTCCCCGAACATGAAGCCGAAGAACAGCACGAATGTTATGGCGACGAACGGGGACGGGTCGACCTCCCCGTAGGACGGGACGCTGTATAGCGCTACCACGTCCTGGAATGCCCGGACCATCCTGTTGTTTCGGAGCATCGTCGGGATCCTGACCCCGGAGTAGGCCATGTTCTTCACCTGCTCGGTCGTTATCGACGACCTCGGGGCTTCGAGCGCGATCTTGTCCTTTATGCCCTCGTAGGTGTCCTCCGGTATCCACCCGGACAGCACGTACATGCCGCTGATCTCGCCGCGCCCTTTGCAGAGGTCGTACACCCTCTGCATGGTGTAGAGCCTGGAGTAGAGCTTCTCGAATTCATTTCTGTGGTCGTTGAGTATGTTTTTGGCCGCGTCCTCCAGCCCTTTTATGGAGTTTTTATGAAGCTCGATGTCTTGCTCCACCTGTTTCAGCGGGTTCTCGCCGGACAGCCTGTCCGCCATCTCGGCGAGAGAGAACTCCTTGAAGTAGACGGCGTCGAGTATCTTCTTGGCGCCCTCCCTGTAGCCGGGGACGGTGAAGACCAGTATCCACGCGTTGTCGTGCTTGCGGGAGAGCTCGACCGCCAGGAGGGGCGCGTCCATCGTCGTCTCCTGGAGTCTCGTAAAGTTGTCCAGGGATATCCTGCCGAAGCGCGGCAGGGCGAACCGGGTCTCTGCCAGCTCCCTGGGCTTCATGTCGATGTTGCGGAGCGCCTCGACGTAGCTCCTGGTCGCCTCCAGCCTCTCCAGCTCGTCCGAGAGCGTCTCCCTGCGCTGGTTCCAGTCCTCGATCTTGCCCGCGGCCTCGTCCACCACTCGCTTCGCCCTGTAGTAGTTGAAGTCCTGGTCCAGCTTGATCGGTTCTGGGTCCGGCATGGGTTCGCCCGCCATCTTCCACACCATCGACATCTTGTTCAGCAGTTCGTCGTAGGGATTGTCGCTCTCCGTGGTCACTCTGGCCCTCAGATTCCTGTCGTTTATGAGGAAGTCGAGCGGCAACGGCTGGAAGCCTCCAGAGAGGACCATTTGCCTGGCCACCGGCTCCATCTCCTCGTGCGGCCCCACCATCGTGAGGGCTATCATTTTCATAACTGCCATTCGGTTTCACCTCCCGATATTATGGGCCTTGTGAGGTAGGCCGCGGCGTGCCGCCTGTCGTATCCGTAGCGCACGTACTCTATTATCCTCACGATATCCGTTATCTCGAATTCCTTCAGCGTGAAGTAGCTCACCGCCGTGTGGAAGCCGGGCAGTCCTTCGTTGAAGACCCGCGCCGCCCGCTCCCAGACGTGCCTCTTTATGTTCCGCTCGAGCGCCAGTTCCGGCTCCGGGTCCTCCGCCGCGTCAGACAGCAGACGACCATACCCCGGGTATCTGGACCTGGTCATCTCGGCCATCCGCTCGTGCCCGTCCGCCCTCGCGGCCTCCCGGAGGAAGTCCAGCGTCACCCGCCAGCGGGCAGGCAGGGTCCTGTTCAGTATCTCCTCGGGCGTCATGTCGTAGAAGCGCATCGAGCGGTGGAGTATATAGAGATTGAACAGATCGACGCGGGCGCCGAAAATGGGCATAAGCAGCGTCCAATCCGCCCTCGGCATCTTCTTGAGCGCCCTGAAGAGCGACAGCTCGACGAACATGTCGAGCGCCGCCTCCAGAGGGAAGAGTCTTTGCTCCTCCCCGGAGTGGAGCTTCTTCAGCGGCTCGGCGAGCACGCGGAAAAAGCGAGTCCCCCTCAGCGCGTCGGACAGCTCAGAGAAATCCCGCGCCGAGAGCACGTTGTCGTAGGAGAGCTTGGAGCTTTTGGCCGAGTAGAGCCTGCGCCGGAACTCGTCCCTGTCGCTCCTGCCGGACGCGATGAACCGGAAGACGCTCTTCAGGTTCTCCGCCTCGTGCGAGCTCATCATCGCCCGAAAGAAGACGTCCCTCGGGCTGCTCATGTGGATGAGGAAGTTCTCCGCCTGCTTCAGAACTGTGGTCTTGATCGCGGACTCCAGGTCCTGTCTGTGGGGTTCGGCGGGCATCGTCCGAATGGACTCGTCGTAGGCGGTCGCGCACAGCTTTTGGCCCACCTCCCTCACCGTGTCGCTGCCCAGCAGACACCAGTAGTCGTCCTCCGACAGGAGGCGGCTGCGGAGGACATGCGCCTTCACGCCTATCGACAGGCACTCTCCCTGGGATGAGTAGGGCAATGCTACCGTGCCCCCGACATGATCCTGTCCACCGTCTCGGCGAGCACCGCCGCTATGACCGAGTCGACGTTCTCCTCGAAACGCCTGTTCACCCGCTCGCGCTCCTCGCGCCCCAGGTCGAGTATCTGCTTGGCCTCGGTCTGCGCGGATGTCAGCGCGTTCGCCATCAGACTCTTCGCCTGCTCCCTGGCCGACGCCATCCGGCTCTCCCTGTCGGGGGTGAAAATCTCCTGCGTAGTCCTGATCACCTCGGCGGACTCGCTCTTCGCGTCCTCGACGATCCGTTTCGCCTCGCCCTCCGCGCCGAGGAGAACGGTCAGAACCTCCTGCAATGCGCTCATTTTATCTTCCTCCCGTTTGCTGTGTCGGGTTTTTCTCGCGCGAGGGCCTCGGAGTCTCGTTTCTTGCGCTCCCTGCTGCCCTTGGCGATTTTCATCCTGACGAAGTCCTCTCGTTCGCCCTCCTCCAGAACCCCCGCTATGAAGGCGCTCTCGGCCCTGTTCGACGGGATAACCACCTTCTCCAGGGCGTTGACCCTCCTGTGGGTGCGCCGTATCTGCACCGCGAGGCGGTAGACGCTCGTCTCCACCTCCGCGAGCTTGAGCAGCGTGCCCAGCACCCTTCTGAACGCGCAGTACGCCTCGTCCATGGCTCCCGTCGAGCCCATGAACGAATAGCTGGGCTTTATGGAGCAGTCTATCTCGTCGATGTCGGGAATCTCCACCCCCATGACGGAGCGGAGCCTCACAACGAGCTCGTCCGTGGCCGGGACGGAGTTAGCCATGTCCTCCACGGTGTCGATGCCCAGGGACAGGTTCGCGCGGCGGAGCGACTTGTATGCCTCGTCGAACACGCCTACGACCTCGCGCTGCAGGTCGCGCGCGGAGTCTATGTGACGGACGAGCTCCATCATGAGAACCTGTCGCTTCTGCTCCAGCAGGTCGTGCCCGCTTGAGGCCTGAGTCATGGATTTTTGAAGCGCCACCAGATTTCCCCTTGTGGGGGCCATCTTTCGAGCCATTTTAAACTCCTCTTGCTCTGCGAATAAATATATTTTTTTGTTATAATACTACTTGGCCGCGCAAAATCCAGCCCCTACACGTGGCTGATTTTAGACCTCACGATGAAAAAAACAAGAGGCTAATGTGGGATACCGGGGCAAATATCCGTCAGGAGGAGTGATTGTCCAAATGTTCTTGCTGTTTATCAGCGGCACCGACCTGTCTAAGATCCCCGGCCTCTCGGCCGCCGGCTCGAACCTAGACGTTTTGCCGCTCACGTCACCGGCCGACGCCGACGTTATACGCTACGGTTTTCCCAAGGCCATAGACTGCTTCCCGATGGACCCGGAGGGGCATCCCACCCCGGCCATCATAACGAGGGCGGCGATTGAGGAGGCGGGGATTCCGGTCTGCGTAGTGCGCGCCGGCGCCTATCTGCCTCCCGCGCCGCCTTACGTGGAGCTCGGCGCGTCGCATGGGCGCGATGCGCGGGTCGAGCCCGCCGTCGCTGACGCGCGCGAGATTTTCGAGCGCGCGTCGTCGTTCGCCTCGAACGCCGCGCCGCGAGGCAAGCACGTCATGCTCGCCGAGTCGATACCGGGCGGGACGACGACGGCTCTTCTCGTCCTGCGGGCACTCGGCTACAGCGGCATGGTCTCCTCCGGCGGCGCGAGCAACCCCGTCGGCCTTAAGGAGGAGGTGTGGGCCGCCGCGTCGTCGCGCGTTGGGATAAAGTTAGGCGACCTGAGGAACGATCCACTGCGCGCCGTCACGGAGCTGGGCGACCCGATGCAGGCGGCGGTGCTTGGGTTCGCGATGGGCCTCCCCAAGGACGTCGAGCTGACGTTGGCCGGCGGCACCCAGATGATCGCCGTCGCGGCGCTGATCAAGTCGCTCGGCGGAAGCCGCGTCCCGCTCGTCGCAACCACGAAGTACGTGGCGCAGGACTCCTCGTCGTCCTTCTCCGGCCTGGCCGGCCAGATCGGCGTCGAGACGTACATAGCGCCCCTGGACTTCTCGTCCTCGCCGCACAAGGGGCTTGCCGACTACGAGAAGGGTTACGTCAAGGAGGGGGTTGGCGCCGGAGGCTCGGTCCTCTACGCCGGGAGGACGGGCGTCTCGGTCGACAGGGTCATAGCCCGCGCCAACTCGATATACGAGAGGATATCGAAGCAAAACTCCTGATGGAGCACGCTCCCGTATCCCATCGCCTGCCGGCGGCTTACGGCTACGCCGCCGTCCTGGCACTCCTGTTTTTAGCGGTTCTCTCAGGCCTCTGCTCCGGCGACATACGGATGCCCCTCTCAGACCTCTTCGAGATGCTCCGGCTCGGTCCGGGGGCCAGGCCGGAGGATGCGATACTGCACGACGTGGTGTGGCGCATAAGGATGCCGCGCCTCCTTTCGGCGCTGATCTCCGGCGCCGTGCTCGCGTCCGGAGGCGTGATATTCCAGGCGGTGCTCCGCAACCCTCTGGCCGAGCCCTACACGCTGGGGGTGGCGAGCGGTGCCGCGTTTGGCGCCGCCTGCGCCATATCGCTAGGCGGTTTGTGGTTGACGGCTGCGTCCTTCGCCGGAAGCATGGGGACGCTCTTTGTCGTGTGGGCGCTCGGCGAGAGGAGCGGGGACTCTGACAGGTCTCGCCTCATCCTGGCTGGCGTGATAGTTGGCAGCATCCTGGGCGCCGGCCTGACGTTGATCAAGGCCCTCGCGGGGGAGCGGGCGCTCGCCATTGTGGTGTGGCTGATGGGCAGCTTCGCTGATTCCAACTGGTTCGACTGCTCCCCTCTCTTCGTGGGCTTGAGCGTGCTGGTCATCATCTGCTCCGTTTACGTCCAGGAGCTCGACATAATGACCTCCGGCGCGGACGGCAGGGCGCTGGGGCTCGATGTGCGCAGGACCCGGGTGATTCTGCTGGGCGGGGCCTCCCTGGCCGTCTCCTTCGTTGTAAGCCGGTTTGGCGTCATCGGCTTCGTCGGCTTGGTCGTGCCGCACCTGCTGAGAATCCTCTTCGGCCCCATGCACCACAGGATACTGCCCCTCTCGTTCCTCGGCGGCGCCGCGCTCCTGGCCTCCGCCGACGCGGCCGCTAAGAGCATGAACGAGCTGCCTGTGGGGGTTTTGACCGTGCTTGCGGGCGGCCCGATATTCTGCTTTATACTGTGGAGGCGCAAGTAGGCCATGCTGTCTGTGAAAAATCTCGCCGTGTCGCTCTCCGGGAGGGAGATCATCCTTCCAGAGACCATGTCGTTCGAGATCGGCCGGGGCGAGATCGCTGCCCTGCTCGGGCCGAACGGCAGCGGAAAGAGCACGCTCCTCGGCGCCCTGTGCGGGTTGGTGAAAAAACAGGGTGGCGGCATACTGTACGACAGCATAGACGTGGAATCGCTGACGGCCAGAGAGAGGGCCAAGATCTTCGCTCACGTTCCGCAGAGCGAGCGCCCGACGTCCGACTACACGGTGCTGGAGAGCGTTGTGATGGGGCGCTACCCCCACTTGAAGAGCTTCGACGGATACAATCGCGATGACTACGAGATAGCGAGGGAATCCCTGAGGCGGGTCGATTTGGCCGGTTTCGAGGAGAGGATCGTAACGAAGCTGTCCGGCGGCGAGGCGGCCCGCACCGTGATCGCCCGCGCGCTCGCGCAGGACTCCCCCGTCCTGCTGCTGGACGAGCCGGCCGCCGCGCTCGACCCGAAACACGCGCGCATAATAATGGATCTGACGAAGGAGCTCGCTGGCGAGGGGAGGACGATCCTCATGGCGATGCACGACATCAATCTCGCGATAAGCAGCTCCGACAGGCTGATTTTTATCGTGGGCGGTTCTATCGCGGACGACATGCCCTCGTTGAGGGTGACCGAGGACGTGCTCGAACGGGTTTACGGTATCTCATGGGAGATATGGTCCACCGGGGGCGACGCCTCCAAACTCGTGGCCATTCCCGGAGCCGTCGCGCAAGCGGAAGACCACTCACCCTGATTATTTCCGGGGAATAACAGGGTTCTTTGGGAAGCGCTTAACCGGGTGGTTGCCCAAGTCCGTTTTAACGCCACACTCTTTAGGCCTTTGATTTCAAATGGGCATTAGAAATCCAACAGCCCCTTGATGGCCTGGTCTATGACCTGTCCCCCTACCTGTCCCCCGATGCCGTCTCCCGATCCACTCTTTCCTCCGGGTCCCACGGGGAACTCGATCTTTATGTTTATCCTCTCCGTGTCCTTTTCCCGTGAGTTCTCTGGGTCGGCGAGCTTCTCCGGGACGACGTCGAGTCTGGCCGGGTTCGCCACCGTCACGTCGAAGAACCTCATGTCGCCGGGTTTGCCCGAGACCTTGAGGCTCACGTCCCTAAACTCGTTTCTGGAGAAGCCGGTTATTGCGCTGCCCAGGAAATTTTGCAGCATGTCCTCCGTGTTCTTGCCCTCCATAGCGGCTGAAAGCGCGCCCTGTACCCCCGCCGCGAAGGCGTTCAAAGCGCGTATGTTGACGTTGCCGACACATGAGAGGTTGGTCTCCCCCTCCAGCGTCGTGCTTCCGTCTATCATGACGTATTTGAAGATCGGGTCGCCGCTTGGGGCCGAAACCCTGCTGCCTGGAAGGAGGTATATGGTCTTGCCGTCGATGTTGAGCGAGAAGAGCGCGGAGCGGAATCGCAGGGGTTTGCCCCTGACCAGCTTGGATACAGCCTTGGCGCCCTCGAAGCCCGATACCTCCCCGTCCGTGACCTCGATGTTCCCATTCCCATCCTGCATACTCGTCCTCCTGGTATCCCCGGCGAAGCGCATCGTCAGGTTGACCGTCCCCGTGATGCTCCCCTCGGAGTCAGGCATTAAATCCCTGAGCGCCGGCGCCATGTCGGCGCTGGACACCTTTATCCTCCCCCCCCAGTTGGAGAGGTCGAGGTCCTTGGCGACCTGAGCGCTGACCACACCGCCATAAGCCTCGGCGGAGGACTCCTCCACGAGGATGAAGCCCTCGGTGATCATGAAGGGCGCCTCCACGTCTGTCAGCGTTACTCCCCTGACCGTGAGCTTCGGGACCTTGGCCATGCCCCTCCCCGTGAACGAGTCAATGCCGCCGAGACCCTCGAATTCGAAGTCGAGCGAGCCCGTTATGGCCCTCCTGGCGTCGTCGTCCAGAGAAAACGTAAGGCTGCGTATGTCCACGCTGCGCCCGGCGGCCTTCACCGTGCCCTTCCAGTCCCCCGACTTGGCGGCGAGCGATCCATTCGCCTCTATCGTTCCCCTTCCGACCAGTGCCCGCACCTCGGGGAAATCTATGTGCGACGAGTTACCGCTCAGGCCGTTGATCTGCACTGACGGCAGGAAGAGACCGAAAGCCCTGACCGAGGACAGACGCGCGTTCGCGGTGAACGACGGTGACGCGAGGTTCCCCCCTATGTCCGCGCTCCCCTGGACTATTCCCTGAAATCCCCGGGAGAGCGGGTTGAAAAGCCGCGATATCCGGCCCACGTCGGCGCTCGCGATGGAGGCCGTCAGGTCGAGCGGCATCTTCCCAATGTCGCCCCCCATGACGTTCCCTATTTTCCCGTTCAGGCTGATGTACCCCATGTTCAAATCGGTCCGCAGATTGTCGATCAGGAGGCTGCCCCCGCTCAGCGTTAGCAGACCCTTGAAGCCCGACACATCCAGGATGTTGGAGTATCTCAGGCTCGATTCCCTGAAAAACACCCGGAATGACGGTTCGTCCCCGGTTTTCCAGACTCTGACATCGCCGTCCAGACCGCCCGATAAATCGGCGGAAATGCCCCCGATATCGGCGATATCCTTGGGGTCGAGATGTTTGAAACTTCCCTTTATGTCGTACTCGAGCGGACGCTCGCCGGCGGGGGGCGACACCGAGCCCGCCGCCGACAGAACGGCATCCCCGACGCGCCCCCGCGCCTCCGATATCGTTATTTTGGAGGACTGATAGCCTCCGGAGGCCTTCACGTCCCTCAAAACGATCTTTTTCGCCGATAGGAGCCTGGCGGCGGATACGTCTACGCTGACCGCCAGATCGCTGGCGGTTCCCCCCAGAACCCACGATCCTGACAGGGTCCCCGCTATGTCGTTTTCCTTTATTGCCGTCAGCTCATCGCCCAGCCGGGATATCTCCAGGTTCGTTATCCTCCCCCTGAAATCCAGGGGAGGCGCGGCATCCCTCCTGCTGAAATCAGACCTGCCCTCCGCGGTGATCGTCGAATCGCGCCAACGCGCGCGGGCGTTCCTGATGGTGAGGGAGTCCTTAGAAAATTCGAAGTCCGCGCCGGCGTCGCCTATGGAGTGCCTTTCGCCGAAGCTGAGCGCCTCCGACGATACCGTCCCTGAGATGACGAGATCGGATGGATCACCGGCCACGGCGAGAAAGAGCGCTCCCTCGCCGTGGCCGCCAGCTTCTTTGATTTGGGGATATTTTTGGGACAGTTCGTCCAGCGAAACCCTGGGGAGCTCCGCCTTCACGTCTATCTTGAGCCCGGGTGACAGGGAGATCGCGGCTGTGCCCGCGAGAGGGGATCCGTAAGAGGTTCCCTCGAAGGCCGCTGACAGCGCGGAGCCCTTCGCTATGTTCACCGCCGCGCGGATCTCCGAGACGCCGAAGCCCGCTATCTGAAACGACTTAGCGCTGACCTCAGCCGTGCCGCTGAGTCCGTCCAAGGGCCCTTTTATCTCGCACGAGGCCGCGTCTATCACCCCTATGAAGTCCTTCATCCACTGTAGGGAGCCCTTCATGGTCCGAGTGTCTATAGACTCCGCCGAGAGTTCGAGGGAGAGGGATGGTTTTGCGCCGCTCGCGAGCTTCACGGCGGCGTCACCGCGCATTGTGCCGCCGAACAATTCCGCCGAGATGCCGCTGAGCTCTATGGTCCCGCCGCGGTATCGCAGGGAGGAGCGCATCTCGTTGAACGGGATAAACCATACCATACCCGATTTGGAGGAGACAGTTCCCTCCGCCTCGAGCCCTTCTCCATCAAACACTCTGAATTTGCCGCCGTAGACGCCGCTCACCGTCGATCCGCGCGCCTCAGGCAATATCTCGTAAACCCTCTCGGTGTCGAGCCGCTCGGCCTCGCATGAGAGGTCGAGGGATGGGTATATGGCCCCTCGGGCGCTGATACTGGCCTCGTCGATCCGGGCGATCAGGGAGTCAAACTCCAGTTTGCCGAGAGAGGCGCTGATTTCCGCCTCCAGCGAGACGTTCCTGCCGCCCAGCGACCCCTCCAGCGTGACCGCGTAGCCCGACGCCCCGATCCTCACCTCGAAATCATCGGCCTCGAGCTCTCCCCACGGCGTGGAAAGGGAGGATTCTCGGATCGCCAGGCGCTCTATAGGAGGCGCCTGGACCCCTTCCCCCTGTCCGGCGGGCATGTTCGCCCGCGCGAGCTCGAAGTCGGCGCTCAGGCCCAGGATGTCCATTCCGGCCAGTTTGGGGTTCCGCGATAGAATGGTGCCGAGCGCGAGGAAGATGTCGAGTTCATCGGCTGTCGCGATCACGGTCCCTCCGCTGGAGATCGTGACCCCGCCGCACGACACCCCTGTGATGGGGTTGCCGCTCACGCGCTCTATCCTCAGTTCATAGCCCGACTGCCTGAACGCGTCCCCAACCTTTTCCGTCACCAGGCCCGCGTAGAATGTTCGTCCTGATAGAAACAGATAACCACCAGCCGCGGCTAGGCACAGCAACAACGTGGCGAATATGGATCGCTTTTGCTTTGCGAGTGACAATTTCAAAAACCTCCAAAACCGTAAAAACGTGTATTTGTCGCAAGGCAATGTTATCACCTGTCATATAATTTGAATAGACAGAAACTTAATGCAATATTAATAGCTAAAAATAAATAAACATTGGTAGTATTTACTGTTTATATAGCTACAAAACATCAAATACCACTAAATATCCGCGCCAAACCTCCACTCTCGCTTTTTAGATTTAATAGTGTCTCGCGTAAAACCTGTAATTCTATTAAAAAAAAGATATAATACTAGAGTGAATGCTTCGGAGGGCAACAGGCCAGCGCGCCATAGAGAGCCTCCTCCCGTCGTTGCGTTCGCGCGAGTTTTGGAGGAGGTGTTATCAGTATGAGGGCAATCGCCATTGCCAACCAGAAGGGCGGAGTGGGCAAGACCTCCACCTGCGTCAATTTTTGCGCGGGATTGGGGCTCATGGGCAAAAAGGTGCTGCTTGTGGACATGGATCCGCAGGGCAACAGCACGAGCGGGCTGGGTGTGGAGAGGGGCGCGCTCTCCCTGAGCGTATACGACATGCTGGTCGACGGCGTGTCCCTGGAGGAGTGCGTGAAGCCCACCGAGTGGGAGGGCGTCTTCATCGCTCCGGCTACCATAGATCTCGCGGGAGCTGAGGTCGAGCTGGTATCCGCGATGAGCAGGGAGACGCGCCTGAAAAAATGCCTGAGGGGCACCGACAGGTATGACGCGGCCATCATCGACTGCCCCCCATCCCTAGGGCTTCTGACTTTGAACTCGCTCGTCGCGGCCGACTCGATAGTGATACCGATACAGTGCGAGTACTACGCGCTGGAGGGCCTCTCGCAGCTCATGAAGACAATCGACCTCGTCAGGTCTCACCTGAACGCCGAGCTGGAGATGGACGGGCTCCTGCTGACTATGTTCGACTCGCGGACGCGCCTCTCGAAGGACGTGGCGGAGGAGGTCCGAAACCGCTTTCAGGACAAGGTCTTCGATACCACTATCCCCAGAAGCGTCCGCGTCAGCGAGGCTCCGAGTCACGGGATGCCAATTCAATACTATGACCCGGGCAGCCCCGGCGCAGTTGCGTACAATAAATTTACGGAGGAGGCCGTTAAGAGATGGCAAAACAAAGAGGCCTAGGAAAGGGACTCTCCTCTCTCATCCCCGCCGCCGCGGAGCTGCCGCTTCATCTGCCGGAGGAGGAAAAAACGGAGGAGCCGTCAGGGCTTATGTTAGCGTGCGATTCAATTGCTCCAAACCCGTTTCAGCCACGCAGATCTATGAACGAGGAACAGCTGCTGGAGCTCGCCTCGTCGATAAAGGAGCACGGCGTCCTCCAGGCGGTTCTCGTGAGACGTGCGGGCGATGCCCATCAGATAGTCGCGGGAGAGCGCAGATGGAGAGCCGCGATGCGAGCGGGCCTGAAGGAAATTCCTGTGAGAGTGCTTGATCTGACCGACGCTCAAGCTATGGAGCTGGCTCTTGTGGAGAATTTGCAGCGCGAGGATCTGAGCGCTATGGAAATTGCGCGGGGAATAAACGAACTTGTGACGAAGCTATCGCTCACGCATGAGGACGCGGCAGCGAAGATAGGCCTCAGCCGCGCCGCGGTGACGAACAAATTGAGACTCCTTCAGCTCCCTGACGAGGTAATATCCATGCTGGAGAACGACGGGATAACCGAGGGACACGCACGCGCCCTTCTCTCACTTCCAAATGCGGAGAAGATGATTGAGTACGCCTCGATGACGGCCGAAAAATCTCTCAACGTGCGTCAGTTGGAGGAGTTGGTCAGAAACGCGCAGCAGGCGGACAAAATATCCGCGGCATTCCCCCGCAGGGAGAATCAGCCCGGTGATTTCGCGGAGGAGATAAATAAACTGCACGCGAATTATAAGTTGAACATAAGGGTCGCGGGAAACAGGAAAAACATGGGAATACTGATAAAGGGCCTGAAAAGATGGCAGATTCAGCTGCTCCTGGAGTACATAGAGCAGCACAATGAGGAGCTATTCCCTCGGGAATAGCTCTGGGAGGGTATATTATGGATATTCTGAGAGCTCCCTGGAGGATGGATTATATAAGAGCTTCGGGCGATAACACGGAAGGCGGCTCAAAAAACGAAAAGTGCATCTTCTGTTCGTTCGCCAGGGAGAAGGACGACGAGGAAAATCTCATCTTGGCGAGAGGCGAGGCCGCCTACGTTGTGCTGAACCGGTACCCGTACAGCTCGGGCCACGTCATGGTAATTCCGTACCTGCACACCTCCGACTTGCGAACCCTCCCATCTGGTGACGCGGCAGAGATATTTTCCTTGGCACAGAAGGCGATTCACGCCATAGAGCGCGCTATGGGCGCGGATGGCTTCAACCTGGGCATGAACATAGGCCGCATCGCCGGGGCTGGGATAGACACACACCTCCATCTCCATGTCGTCCCCCGCTGGAATGGGGATACCAATTTTATGTCCGTCACCGCCGAGACGAAGGTGCTCCCGGAAGCGCTCAAGGTGACGAGGGAAAAACTGCTCAAGGCATGGATTTCCGCGGAACAGAGTTAAAGGAGGGCCAATATCTCTCCATCGCGGCGACGGTCGACCTGGAGCGCACGATAAAACGCTCGCGTTTCATAGCGTCGATACGCCGCGCGGCGACGAGGGACGAGTTCGACGCGGAGATGCGCGCGATAGAGAAACTCTACCCAAAGGCAACCCATTACTGCTGGGCCTACAGATTCAACGCGATGCCAATCCTGGAACATGCATCCGATGCGGGGGAGCCGGCGGGTTCGGCCGGCCGCCCGATACTCGGAGCTCTTAAAAAATATTCGCTCTCAAATACAATGGCGGTTGTGACGAGATATTACGGCGGGATAAAACTCGGAGTGAAGGGCCTTATAGCCTCCTACGGAGATACGGCGCTCATGGCCCTGGAGGGAGCTCAAAGGGCGATATTCGAGCCGATGTCCCTGGTCCGGTTCATATCTTCCTACGAGCTCTACGACATTCTCCTGGCCCGCCTCGATCGTCATAAGATTTCAAACAGCTCCATCAAAGCAAAATTCGAAGAAAAAATTTCCGGGGAAATAGAGATCCCCAATTCAATGCGGGAGGCGCTGGAGGGAGAACTTTCCCGCCTTTCCCCCGGAGGCAAAAATTTTTCCTACTCGATCTCCCCTCGTTAATTCCAACTAAATACCGCAAAAACAGCCCGTCAATCGCGAATTGGCGTTAGCTCTCTGTTTCACGTGAAACATATGAAATGACCGCGACCACGAGCGGCGGCCTTGGTTTCACGTGAAACGTGAATGAAAGATTTATTTCCCGAGAAATAATCTCGAACGAGGCTCGAACCACAGGCAAGACCTCGGGCCCTGTCCCGAACCCCGCAAGGATAACAGTCCTCTTGACTCCGTTATTATTTTTTATTTTCACCCTCAATTAATTATGTTTTTCCCGGCCTCTTTAGCTGGGGCATATATGTCCTGTGGTTTTTGAACGTGAAAGCGCGCCGAGTCGGCTTCGCCGTTTGACATGACGCTTGCTCTGTGGTTTCCCTCCCCAACATCAACGGTAATGCCCCTGCCGGTTATGTCGGCCCCTGTAAATTTCCCGTCGATGTACCAGTAATGCGGTGGGTCTCCTTCGGCGGATAAAAATATTTTTTCCTTTGCGTTCTCATTTTTGAGTATCACCGTGTCCCCCGGTGACGGGCGGACTATCTTGATCTTGTGCTTGGAGACGGATGGCGCTTCAACGGTTCGCATCCACGCGCGAAGTGATTGAGGCCATACCGTTACCGTCACTCCGTCGATGTTTTTATGTATCTCACAGCGCGAAATTGGTGAGACGTCCTTTATCGCGAGATCCAGCGTCCGCTGACGGCAGTTTTTCGTGGGCAGCGAGCCGGAGACCGCGCAGACCGTTCTCGAGTAAACGCCGCCAGGTTTTTCGATTTTCCTGTCAGCCTCGCTCCATATATCTCGGATGATCTTGAGAGTTATGGGAGCGGCGGACCGCAGTCCGGTCAGGCGCGAGTCGCCAGCGCCGGACGGCGAGCCCAGCCAGGTGACGACGGTGTGTTCTTTTGAATACCCCGCGCACCAGGCATCCCTGAAGCCGTGGGACGTTCCGGTCTTGAACGCGATACGCATATCCCTCTCCTCGAAGATCTCTTTATATAAGGGCATCATGCCGCCCGCGTTCTGAAGTATGTCCGTCGTCAGGTATGCCGCCTCCTCGCTGGCGGCCCGCAATGGGGCGAATGAGGGCGTGTTTTTCGTCCATCGCAGCGGAATGAACATGCCCCCGCCCGCCATCGCTCTATAGGCCGCGGCGAGTTCCGCCAGAGTGACCTCGCATCCTCCGAGGATAAGGGAGTCGGTGTAGTGGGAGCTCTCGCGCGTCAGGTGGGAAAAGCCGAACTCGCGAAGCCGTGCCAGTGCGGACGAGTAACCTATCATTCTGAGCACCCTCACGGCGGGAGCGTTGAGGGACGAGGATAGGGCGGTGCGGGCGCTCACCGGTCCCCTGTAGGATAGGTCGAAGTTTCGGGGCGGCGCCCCCCGGAAAAGGAGAGGGGTATCGGCCAGGAGAGAGGCCGGTGTGAGCAGACCTCGTTGAAACGCCTCGGCATATAAAAATGGTTTTAACGCGGAGCCAGGGGAACGAGGCGCGTCGCCGCAGTCCACCTGAGCGCCTGGCAGAGATTCTCCGTGCCGGGCGTTTCCGACGTATGCTCTGACCTCTCCGCTCCGGTTGTCGACTATTATCCCGGAGGCACTTATATTTTGAGGATATTCGCGCAAGGCGTCCCTGATCGTGCGCTCCAGCAGGTACTGAAATTTCATGTCGAGCGTAGTGGTGATTTGTTGGCGATTATGTAATACCGATTCGCGATCAATAGTTTGATGCGGTTGAGCGGCGCCCTTGATTTCAAATTGGTATGATTGATTTGTCGCGTGCGTAACCGCCATCGAGGCCTCGTTTGGCATTGGGTGGCGTCCCGCCGCGACTGGCTCGATTTTTGCCATATCAATGTTTTCCTGGGGAATGAGCTCACGCAGCCTCTTGTTCTCCAATGTTCTGTTCCGCGCATCAAGCGCGCGCTCCGGGTATCTGTCGGGGCGAAGCCTGCTTGGCGAGCGGAGAAGGGAGATCAGCATCACGGATTCTCCAAGGGACAGGGAGGACGCGCTCTTGTTGAAGTAGGATCTGGCCGCCGCCTCCACACCGCGTATGTTTCCTCCGAATGGAGCTCGGTTGAGATACAGCTCCAGAATATCACGTTTGTTCATGACGCGCTCCAGGCACGCCGCCTTCCAGAACTCCGATAGCTTCGTCCGCACAGTCCTGGGGCGAGGGTCGGATATTCGTATGAGCTGGCTCGTGATAGTCGATGCCCCGGATATCACTCTTCCCTCCTTCACATTGGAATAAAGCGCGCGCAGTATCGCCATCGCATCCATCCCGCGATGTTCGTAAAATCGCTTGTCCTCTATGGCTGTCACAGCGATTGGCAGCCATCTTCCCATATTGTCCAGCGATATGGGCATACACCATTCGTCCGCGGCGGAGAGGGAGACGTTTATCACGTTTCCCTCCCTGTCGAGCGCGATGCCGGACGAGTCATAATTCTTCACGTCCTCGAGGATGAATTCCGGCATCTGTGAAACACGAAGGATGACGATAGAGGCAGTGAGGAGGCTCACCGCAAAGCAGACGCACGTTCTCTTGATTTTTTTGAAAGGAGGGAGAGGGCGAAGCTGCTTCTCCGCCCTCTCCGGGCACTGGGGAGTCATGCGGCGCTCGAAGCCTCCATCAGTGGATTATTACCCGGGATGTCTCGCCGATGCTCCTTATCCCCGGGGAATACATTCCATCGGCCGCTATCGGAGGGAGAGTGAACGTGCCCGAAGTGACAGCGCGGGCGATGAAATTCCATGCGAACTCCCTATTGACCTCGTCGACGAACAGCAGGAGCCTGTCGTCGCGAATCTCAGCCCTGGCGTTCACATATTGGTTGTGTTCGTCCTGATTCACGTTTGGCTCCGTGCCCGTGAACCCCGGGCTCTCTATCTCCAGCCCTCCCGCCAGCGGGACGCTGACGACGATGTTCTTGAGTATTCCAGCGGTTGGCCGCAGCTTTATTTTGCCGGCCAGCTTCTCTCCCCTGGATATGCGTGCGTTTGCGTGGATAGGTGTTCCAGACGAGTCGGTGTACTCCACGGACGCCTCGACGCCTATGTTTTCAGTTGCGGGCTTGTCGAGCGGGACCCCAGCGACGCTCCATGAGGCGAAGCCTGCCCCGTCTCCCCTGTTTCTGACCGAGAGTTTGCCCGTTCCGTCCCCTATCGTGACGTTAACGCTCTCCTCCCCGATGGCCGTGGCTATGATGGAGCCGTCCGCGTCCATCAGTTCGAGCTCCGCCTTGCCCTCCTCGTTGTTGTACGAGAAGAACTCAGATAGGCTCAACACGGCGAAGCCGGTCTCCTGAGTCGTGTAGTACAGTGAACCGTTCAGCGAGCGGATCAGCTCCGCCGCTGCCGCTGCCGCGCTGGCCGAGGTGGGGTCTATCGCGTTCCAGGCCAGCAGTTGGAGTGCCTTCGTCCTCAGTTGCGAGTCGTAGTTCGGCTGTTCGATCTCGCTCTCTGACTTCGGGATTAAGGGTGGGGCGTACTCCGCCGCCATCGAACGGGCGACGTCCCTCAGGCCGCCTCTGGCGTAGGCGGCCGCCAGCAGGAAGCGGCCATATGGCGGCATCTCCGCGATATTGTCGCGCAAGAACGACATCCAGGCGAGCGGTGGTTCCCCGTTGTCCGCCAGGACATACGAGGCGTAAGCGCGCAGCGCCAGCCCATGCCTGAATTGCCATTTCGACTCGTTCTCCATTGGTGAGGCGTTGAGCCCTCTCAAGTATACGAGAGCGGCTCGGAGCGGCTCGGACGGGACCGGGCAGCCCTTCCTATCGAGTGCTGTGAGGAAGTGAGCGGCGTAGACGCTGCTCCAGTCGTCTACCGCGCTCATCGGCCAGAGCGAGAAGCCTCCGCCCTGTACCTGCATCGACTGTATCCTCAGCAGGCAGCGCGACAGTTGGCCGCTCATCCGCTCGCGCGCCGCGAGATTTGGATCGATCTTGGCCACTAGCTCAGGAAGCGAGAGGAAGAGCCAGCCGGCGGACACGGTTTGTTCGAGGCAGGAGTAAGGATAGTGGAGCAGGAACCGTGCCGCGTCGGCAAGCCCTATCTCCGGCATCCCGCTCATCGCTACCGAGGCCCGCCTCGTTCCGGGGAACCAGCCGGCCGGCAGCTCGACCGGGGCTGTCTCGCCCGGTCTGACGCGCAGAGTGCCGGTCGCGGTGATTCGGGGGTACGGAGGCCGAACCGCCAGTTCCGTCGTCTGCCTCTGCTCTCTCCCTCCATACGTCGTGACGAGCGTGACGGAGGCGACTCCGGACTCGTCATCCGCCCTCATGCGGAGCGGCGTCGCGTGCAGCGAGTCCTCGGGCGGCAGAGCTAGATCGAGCGACAGTTTTTTCTCAGCGCCCCCGGCATCGCCGCCAGCGCCGAGTATCGAGAGCGGCCCGGTCATCTCCAGCTCCACCCTGACGTCGAGCGACGCGCCCGATCTGTTGAAGAGCTGTATCTGCGCGTCGAAGGTGTCCCCAGGCGCCAGAGCCCGCGGCAGCGTCACATCCGAGACCACGTCCCGCGCGATCGTCAAAAACTTCTCCGACGCGCCGAACGACCGCGCCCCGACGGCAACGGCCATCAGGCGGGCCCTGCCTGAGAACTCCGGGACGTCGAACGAGAATGCGGCCTCCCCATTGTGGTCAGTTGTTATGCGCTTGACCTCGGTCAAGATTTTGAATCGTTCCGCCTTGACAGGGGAGAGCGACGCATCGAGGATCGACAGAAGCGCGTCGCCGCCTCCGGGCGCCAGGAGGACCGGCCTCTTGAGGTAGAGCGGCATGAGCGCCTCGTATATATCATAGGCTCTTACAGTAAGCATTCTCCTTCTGGTGTATTCATAAAGGAAGTCTGGGGTCCTGTATTGCGTCAGCGAGAGCACCGCGTCGTCCACCAGCATGACGACCGCCTCTCCCCGCGCCGCCCGCCCCTGTCCGTCCTTGAGCCGGATCGAGAAGTCGTTTCTGGCGGATGGCTCTATCCTCTCCGGCTCGCTCGTCTCCACATCAAGCGCCAGATCGGAGCAGTCGACCGTGAGCGGGACGGCGCCGAACGCCCTGTGGGACGACCACACGTCCTCGGAGACGGCCGCCCTAACGCGGTGCGCCGTGACCCACGCGTTGGGCATCATCTCCTCCGTCACCTCGAACGTGAACACGTTCTCGTTCTCTCCGCTCTCCCTCGTCTCGCGGCGCAGCACGGAGTCCGTCTCCACCGTCAGCAGAGCCGACCCCGCGAACGACCCGGATACGCGCGCCGTCGCGACGTCGCCGACGGCGTATACATCCTTGTCCAGGCGAATGTTGAGCGATTCCGGCAGAGTTGCCTCCGCATCGCTGTACGACCAGTAGGGATCGCGGACGTAGAACTTAATCGCCGCGGCCGCGCCGGAGGATGGATCCTCGACCACTATCTGGTAGTGCCCGCCGTTGAGTGCGGCGCTGGACGAGTAGACCCCGTCCTTGAACGAGATGCTCAGGTTTTCGTATCCGTCGATCGGCGTGTACTCGTAGCGAATCTCACCGCGCCTGACCCCGTCAACGGTGGTGATTATGCTGTAGCTCTTTACCCTGTTGATGGTCACGCGGGCGTTCTTTGGATCGACCGGCTGTCCGGAGGTATCTATCGCGGCTATTGAAAATGGAAAGGGCACGGAGGGCGTCCCCCAGGCTTCCGGCAGTTGTATGCCCAGCAGCGAGTCCCTCGGGTAGTAGGGCAGAGTCACGCTCTTGTATACCCATCTCCCGCCATCCTCCATCACGCCGGCGAGATAGGTGACGTCCAAGATCGAAGAAGGCGCATCCTCGATCTTGGGCAGATCGGCGCTCGCGTATCCATCCGCCGAGAGAACGCCCGTTGCCTCGGTGCCGGATCTCTGCGAGTAGGAGATCCGGGAGTCCGAGAATCTGTATCCGCTCCACTTCGGGTGAGAGTATTCCCGGGGAATAAAAGTCGCCGATATCTCGTAGTTGAGGTTGGCTCCGGGAGCGCCGAAGAGGTATTCGGCGAACAGGTCCAGCGTGACTCCCTCCCCGCGCCGGATCTCCTGTTTGTCCGCGCTCACCGCGACGAGGATCTTCGGCGGAGAGAAGTCCTCGACCAAAAAGCTGGTATGCGCTACGGGAGTCCCGTCCCCAGGTATGAGCACGTCAACGGTCCACGCGCCGGTGGGCGATGCATCGGATAGCCTGACCTCGCTCGACGCCATGCCCATCTCCGACAGCGTCACTGCCGATTTGCTCCACTCGCGCCCCGATGACGCGCGAACCATGATCTGGACTGGGAACGGCTTCTCCGCCGACAGGTCGGCGTTACGGATTATCACATCGACCGGCACCGTCTCCCCTGGGCGGTACACGCCGCGCGGAGTGAAGCACATGCCCTGATACTCTCCGCTCGGATATGGTCTCCCCGCGTAGCTCGCGTCCCCGATTTTCCATATATTGTCGTTCAGGTGCAGGATGGAGACGTCCGAGCCGAGTTCCAGCATCGCCATCATGGGCTCCAGGTTGACATCCCAGGGGGTATCCCTCTTTATGACGCACACGCCCTCTTCGTCCGTCACGCCGCTCGCGACGAGCTGGTGACTGCCGGAGTATACGCCCACGCGCACGCCGCTCAAGCGTTTGCCCGTGAGTATCGAGTTGGTCCATATGAGCGCTCCCCTGTCGGATATCTTAGCGCCGCCGGCGATGTCGGTGACGTTGACCACGCGGGATATCTCGTTCCACCATCCGCCGACCTGCGAGACCCTCACGTCGAACAGACCCGTTCTGCCGTCGAGTATTTTCTTGAGGTCGAGGGAGAACTCGTACTTTTCGTTGGGGTTGGCCGAGACGTCGAACTCATCGAGGAATATCCGCTCCGAGAGGTCGTCGGGGTAATACGGCCATCCGCCGCGAGCGGCGAAGGCCACGTTGTTGTCGTAGACGCGCAGCACCGTCACCCGCACCGCCTCGATGTTCACGGACGATATGGGTATCAGCATCTCGTCGTTGGCGGAGGACATGAAGTATCCCGGCGACGTGAATTCGAGCTTGGGATTGAGGTCCGGCACTATGAAAGCCCTCTCCCACAGTTCGGTTATTGTTGTATGGTTGGAGTCCATTGCCGGCATCCCCTTGAGGATTTTGACGGTGACGATCTCCCGCGGCTTGAAGCCGCCGATTATCGCTATGGAGTTGCCCCATCGGGGTTCCACGCGGAAATCGATGTCCGGCGATATCTCGATGAACGCCGCCGCCCTTTCGATGTTGACAGGGACGGAGGTCTCGACGATGATCTTCGGCTCGGAGTATCCCGAGTCCGACATATATGAATTGAGCACCCGCATAGAGAGTTCTATGCCCACGTCGAATGACACCGTTTCGGGCAGACCGAGGGAGCCGTTCGCGGCCGGCATCCCCTCCTTTACGCTGAACGTCATGGGCGGCGCGCAACGCAGGGCGGTTCGCAGCGAGAGCGACCGCGAGGGCCTCTGGTCCCTGAGGAAGTAGGGGACGTCCCGGCCGTCCGCGTCGCGCACGCTCAAGAAGCCCTCCAGCGTAGCCGGGGAGACCGGCATGTTGAAGGAGAGCGAGAATTCGAGGAATTCCTCCCCCAGGTTGAATGAGGTCTGCCGCGCGGAGAGGAAGGCGGGCGGGGGAGTGTTGAAGGAGAACGCGGTCTGCCCGCTTAGGGGAGTGCCGTTCAAATCCTTGAGGCTCTGAGAGACGGAGACCTCGTACCTCGTCGCCTCCGCGAGATAATTCGCCGTAGGTTGGTAAATAAAAGTCAATGCGTCCTCCCACTTTCCAATGCCCCTAAGCCTGGGCGAGATGGAGAGCGGCAGATCGTCCTCGGAGAGCGCGCGCCCGATGTCGAGGCTCTTCGCCACCTCGGAGGAGAACACGATTTTGATCGTGGGACTGCTGGCGCCGACCTCCCCCTGAGGGGAGAACTCCCGCACCGTTAGGAGAGCTGGGGGTGCGTTCGTGCGAGAGGCAGCGGCCATCCACAGTATCAAGCCGATTACGAGGAGCAGTGTCAATGCGCGCGCCGGTGGTTTGGGCAGTATGCGTACTTCCATCGAGGATCACGTCCTTTCGGCCTATGGGCCAGCTCTGTTTTGTGTATATTGTATATTTATTGGTTGTGCGGCGGCTCGTAGTTCGTCCCCATCAATTTTTTCCAGTCGACGTTTTCGTCGAGCAAGTTCGGACAAGTCGAGTCCGGGTAGAACCAATGTCTTCCGAGCCCCATCAGGACCTGCCACCAGTCGTGGACGTCGGGCGGGATCATCTGCCCCTCCGGGCCTATCCGCCGGAGCTCCCTGTATATGAGCGCTATCATCTGGCTGTCGTCAAGGCACGCCGTCGTCTTCCCGTAGAACTCCATCATATAGAAGTAGGAACACGCGCCGAGCTGAAAGAGCACGTCCCTCCATTTCTCCGGCACCCTCGCCGTGCGCGCGAGGACGATGCTCTTCTTGGAGCCGGACGATTTATGGTTGACGACGAAGAGGATATGGTCGGCGTCAATGTGCCGGAGCTCCTCGTATTTCTTGATGAGCGAGTCCGCTAGCGGTCTGATGCGGGAATTGCATATTTCAAAATCAAATTCGTGGCTCGGTTCCATGACACACAACTCCTTATTCTTCAATTGGGGAAACGCCGATCTACAGAGCCTGAAGGACCTCGCCTCCCCTTGATTGAATTATACAGCCTCCGTCCGCGGGCCTTCAAAAAGGCATAAAGGTCAAAAATGATCAAGCCTTGCGCACACATTCCAGAATCACCCTCGGGTGAAAATAAACGCAAAAAGGGTCCAGGGAGCTGGTTCCCTGGCGGGTGCGGGCAGAGCCCGCGCTCTTGATCCCGCTCACGTCACGCGAAGAGGGCGCCCCTCGGGGAGGGAGGCGCCCTCTTCGCGTAGTTTTCTCGATCAATATGCTCCTAGCCGGGCGGTCTGGTTCTCCTGGAGAGTATGGAGGAGACGGCCACGACGGCGCCGATCTTGAGCAGGTCCGGCAGTATAAAGGGCAGGAGCCCCATCGTCACGGCTCCGTGGAGCCCTGTCGCGTGTCCCATGACGTAGTTGATGTTCAGGTAGAGCCCCAACACGCCTATCGCGTCGTAGACGGCCATGCCGGCGAGGCAGGAGACAGCGCGGGCCGCGAGTTCGGCCCTTGCCGCGCGTCCGAGGCGCTCCGCTTGTTGAACAGAGACCTCGAATATCCTCCCCGTCAGCCATGCCGCCGGTATGAAGCCTATGACGAAGCCGAACGACGGGGAGAGCACGGACTGGATTCCGCCGCCATTAGCGAAGACGGGCAGGCCGACGATCCCCAGCAGCATGTAGAGCGTCATGGCGGCAGCCCCGCGCCGTGCCCCGAGGAGCACGCCGGAGCCCAGCACCACCGCGGTCTGCAGGGTCATCGGTACCGGCCCGAACGGCAGCGGGACGCTAATCTTGCCGCCCGCGGCGGTGAGAACCGCGGCGAGCGACACGAGCGCCATGCCGCGCGTCGATATCCTGGAGCGCGGCATGACCCCCGGCTGAAATGGATCGAAACTCTTCAACTTTACATCCCCTCCCGCGCACAAACGATCTCGGCAAAACCGCGGGCTCTGCCCGCGCCCGGCAGGGAAACAGTTCCCCGCACCCTTTTTACATATTTTGATTATACCTCAAACCGCGGGCTCTGCCCTCGCCCGGCAGGGAACCAGTTCCCCGCGCCCTTTCGGGGTCAAGGGGACCGGTCCCCTTGCGGGGTTCGGGGCGGAGCCCTGAGGTCTTGCCCGTGGTTCGAGGCTCAAAATGAGCTAAAAGGCGTTGACTTTATTTGATCAATTTATCCCGGATGACGATGAGCGGGTTGTAGTTTGCCCGGCCCGAGCCCACTATATAGAGCAGAGGGAGGGGCCCATCCCTCGCCAGCACGAGACTGAGTATGAGGAGGAGTTTAGAAATGGCGGCACTAAGCGAGTTGTCAGGCAAACTGGTATTCAAGATGAACACCGGAGAGGTCCGAGACGGCAGGACGGTCTACCGCGGCCTCTCCATCGGAGGAGTGAAGAGTTCCTCTCCGGCGGACGACCTCGCGGCGATCCTGGACGTGGTGGAGGATCTCGTCCAGTTCCCGGTGGAGCAGACGTCCTTGACCAGGGTCGATCTGCTCAGCCGTTAAACGGGTACGGCGGCTGTACACCTTATTATATTGAGGAGGAGAAAATCATGAGCGCAAACACTGTTCTCAGCATGAAGTTCGAGACGGCGGCCGGGAAGAGCGCCATCGTCAACATCCAGCCGTGCAAGCCCGACGTCACGGAGACCGTTGTGTCATCGGCGATGGACGCCATGATCGCGAGCGGCGTGTTCGTCAAGGACTTCAGCGGCAAGCTCGGCGCGAGCCTGGTGGAGCGGACCGTCACGGAGCTGTTCTAGCGCCGGCATCCCTGGGGGAGCGGGGGCCCCAAACTACAGGCAAAACCTTGGGGCTCCCGCCCCAAACCCCGCAAGGGGACCAGTCCCCTTGACCCCGTTTGTTTTTTGTCTTCACCCTCGGGGTGAAGACAAAAAAACGAAAGGGTCCGGGGAGCTAGTTCCCTGGCGGGCGCGGGCGGAGCCCGCGGTTTTCAGATAAGCGGTTGGAGGTGAGTGCTCAATGGAGGATTTCATGGCTGGGGCGCTGCAGGGGGTCTTTTCCGTCGCGGTCGCCGGATACCTGCTCGTCAGGATGGAGGACAGGCTGGACAAACTGACCACCGCCATAGCGCGCCTGGAATCGGCCATAGATGGCGTGTTCAAAAGGGGTGGAGACGCGCGGTAAGGAACGACGTCAGGGTATCTCCGCACTTCAAGCTCAGGGAGTTCGAGTGCCGCTGCTGCGGGGCGGTCATGATCTCGGCTCTGCTGCTCGACAGGCTGGAGGCGCTGCGGGCCGCTTTCGGCCGCCCGCTGGTGATAACGAGCGGCTACCGATGCGCGGAGCACAACGCGCGGGTCGGAGGCGCCGCCGGGAGCCTCCACCTCACCGGGCGGGCCGCCGATGTCAGGGCGGATGCCGCGGATCAGCTCCAGTTGAAGCGGTTGGCCTGTGATTTGGAATTTCAAGAAGTGATTTGCGGGAACAAAAAACATTATATCCACCTAGCGCTTCGTTAGTCGCCTGTGATAGTCTTGTCCGGTCAGGCGCCTGACAATAAATCGGTCTTTTCGTTGAAAATCCATAAAGAATAGGGTGAGCTTGATTGAGTATGACGTGCGGGCGCGTGTGTTGCGCGGATGACGATGGGGATGATTGGATGGGCGACGGGGATATGCTCGATTTGGTGACGGCATACGAGCCGCTCGTGGCAAAGATGGCCTTCAAGTACGGGGGCAGGGGAGCGGAGGTCGAGGATTTGAGGCAGGTGAGCTATATGGCGTTGCTGGTGCTGGCCCGGAGGGTATCGAGGAAGAGGCTTGGCCTGGCGCTGTCGAACTTCGTCCCGGGCATGGTGCGCGACGCCGCGGCTAAGATGAGGTACAGGGGCTGTGAGGTGCGGATGACGTGCGATGACGACGGCGACGAGGGCGGCGACCCGCTCGAAACGCTGGCGGCGGAGGATCGGACGGCGGCGGAGGACCGGGATCGAGTTGAGCTGATGGACGCCCTGGAGCGCCTGCTCACCCCGTCGGACCTGGAGATAGCCGAGAAGCTGATGCGGGGCTTCACGCAGGGCGAGATAGCCGCCGAGATGGGCGTCTCACAGCAGGCGATCTCAAAGCGCGTGCAACGGATAAGGTTACTCGCGAGCAGCCTGAGGAATTAATCGCTAGGGGGGGGCGGCCTCGGCCGTCCCCCCGTCTCCCAGCGCCGTCAGTCACCGCCCTCGATTACCGCGGAAGATCCCGGGCGAGGCCCGAGCTCGGCGGGAAGCAAGCTCCCCGCCCTCTATATCATAAATTTTCTTTCACCCGAACCGCCCTTATGTCCCGTTCATTCAACCCGGTTATATCAAGTTTTCGGGCTCCTCGGCTCTTTGCACGGCGGAGTCCGCGCCGCGCGTTCGAGCTTAATTTTTTCGCGTAATTTCGATGCGCGTTCGTCATTTTGGGGCGGTTTCTCGCATTATGCTTTTTGTAGCCGAGATACTTTATCGGCTATATTTGATGTGTCTGAAGCGTATTGAGAAATCTTGAGGATTACGTGTTTGATTTGGCGTCGCTGCCGGCAAAATACGGTTTTTTATTGGCGTAAATCGCGTTATCCTGCTGCAATGCGCGAATCTATCTTGGGAAGGGGTTGATGCCGTGCCGGGAAGCCGTTGAAATTTGTCGTGTTGGGCATGTGGTCTTGAGTGGGAAGGGCATCGGCGGATGATTCCGCTCCCTCGCGAGTGACCTGGGGGAAGTCAATATTAATTTTTTAGGAGGTTTTTAAGATGAAGGGTTCGAGTAAGATACTGGCGGCCATCCTGGCCGTAG
>JAISZL010000088.1 GCA_031269245.1 Synergistaceae bacterium
GCTTCTATTATCAATTCTCTTTTTTCGTTCGATATCGGTTTCATTCAATCACCCCTCATGATTCTATATATACCATATATACCATAGCCCTTATGTGAATTAATAGTGGAATTGCTATAAGTTTGGCCCCTGGGACAGCTATGAGAGTCTGAATCTAAGGACGGCTGAGTGGGTGTATTGGTACAACAATTCCCGAATCAGTGAGCGTAATGGATACAAAACCCCATCGCAGGTCGAGGAAGCGTGGTATAGTAACGGTATGGATATCAGGAAATACTCAAAAACAGAGTCTTAAAACTCTACACAAAACACGGGGCGATTCAGATAGCCGCGCCGAAAGGTGAAAATTTGGTAACCTTTCACAAAATCTCTCCCCATCTCCCAAAAAATGCTATAATCCTAGTAAGCTCGTAAATCGGTTGAAATTGGTCATAGACCGGGAGGTTTCGCTTATAAGATGTATCTGCCGTTGTGTCGTGATGTCTGTATAATATGAGAGGTAGTTCATCATGGAAGAGCGTAGAAAGATGGTCATGATAGTCGACGACAACATAGCTAATCTGCGGATAGCGAAGAACTCGCTCTCCGGCGTCTACGACGTGTTCACCGTTCCGTCCGCGGCGAAGATGTTCGATTTGCTGGATCGCAACAAGCCGGAGCTGATACTTCTCGACATCGACATGCCCGAAATGGACGGATACGAAGCGATCAAAATCCTAAAAGAACGTCCGGAGACCAGGGACATACTCATCATATTCCTCACAGGCAAGAGCGATTCGGAAAGCGAGCTCGAGGGACTCTCTCTCGGCGCGGTGGACTATATATCTAAGCCGTTCATGCCTCCGCTGCTCCGGAAGCGAATAGAACTGCATCTTACGGTCGAAGAGCAAAAGCGTGCCCTGGAGGCGCAGAAACAAGAACTCGAAGCGACTCAGGCGGAGCTGAAAAGTTTCAACGACAACCTCAAGACTATGGTCGAGAAAAAGACTAAAAAAGTGCTGGAGCTGCAAAGCGCTATCCTGAAAACCGTCGCGGATTTGGTCGAAAGCCGCGACGACATCACAGGGGGACATGTCGAGCGAACGCAGCACGGGCTGAAGGTGCTTCTTGACGGATTGTGGGAACTTGGGCTCTATAGAGAGCAGACGCAGGATTGGGACATTGATTTGATGTTGCAGTCGTCCCAGTTGCACGACGTGGGGAAGATCGCGATAGCGGACAGTATCTTGAACAAACCGGGCCGTCTCACCCCAGAGGAGTTCGAGGAGATTAAAAAACACTCCGAAATCGGAGTGCGGATAATCGAAAAGATAGAGTCCAACACGTCTGAAAGCGAATTTTTGAAATACGCGAAGATTTTCGCTGGAACGCACCAGGAAAAGTGGGACGGGAGCGGCTACCCGATGGGCCTCGCCGGAGAAGATATTCCGCTTCAGGGCCGTCTGATGGCCATTGCAGACGTTTACGACGCGCTCGTCTCGGACAGGCCGTATAAAAAGGCGTTTTCACACGAAGATGCGGTTCGAATAATACTCGAAGGGAAAGGGACGCACTTCGACCCGGTACTGGTCGACGTGTTCGAGCAGGTGGCGGATCAGTTCGCTATGCCGCGAGGCTGAATGGAATCTCTAACGAAAACGCTGATTTTATTGTTAAGAGCCTAAAGGTAAGGATTCAAACCCAGTCAGAACCCACGCCCCAAAACGCTTAAATGTCGTTTTGGTCATTTAATCAGCGTTTCCCTCAAGGAGACCGGACAGCGCGACTCCCTTCACCGGGAAAGAGCTGAGATGATAGGAGGTGTACGCGATGATAAAGATGATAACCGCCAGCACGAGGGAAATTGACGACTGCGAAATTGCCGTTCAAGAGATACTTGAGCAGCTGAATCTCGGAGAAAGAGGGCTCACTCATTCAATCGGGCTGATGAATTTTCATGCGGAGTTTTTGGAGACTGGCGTAGCGAGAGAGGTCAGCGACGCCTTGCCGTTCGATGTCGTTGGTTGCACGACCTCCAACATCGCGATTTCTGGAGATATGGGCGACCTCATCCTCTCGGCGGCCGTGCTCACAAGCGACGATATATCGTTCGCGGCGGGAATAACCGGGCCAATTCGTGAAAACTCCAAAACTCCTATAGGCGAACTATATTCCAGGCTGCGGGACGCTCTCCCGGAGAAGCCCTCACTTTTGTACGCATTGGCCCCAATATTACATAACATTGGCGGAGACGAATTTATAGAAATTATCGACGAATTTTCGGGAGGAGTCCCGCTTTTCGGGTCGCTTGCCTTCACCCATAAATCCGACTTCAGCGGCGTTTACACTTTTTTCAACGGCGAACATTACGGGGACGCTCTCGCGCTGGTGGCTATGTCCGGGGACGTAAATCCGACGTTCTTGAAAACATCTCTGCCGGAGGAGCGGGTGATAAGGAGAAAAGCCGTCATTACCGAGTCCAAAAAGAACGCGATTCGCAGTATAAACGGCATACCCGTTCACGAATATCTGGAGTCCATCGGGTTGGCGGAAAATGGGCAAATCAACAGGGGCGGTATCGGCTCTATTCCGCTGATACTTACGCTCGAGGACAAAAGTCAGGTTGAGCGTTCCCCTTACGCCATGACCGAGGACGGCGGCCTGCTTTGTTACGGATCCGTGCCTGTCAACGCTATCGTCGATTTCGCTTACGGCGACAAAAATTACGTCCTCCAATCGGCGCGTGAAACCATGAACGACGCTCTGAAAACGCAAAACGCGCTGGGCATGATGATATTTTCATGCGCCGCGCGCAGGTATCTGCTCGGCAGCGATGACAACGCGGAGATGAACGAAGTGGCGAAACAGCTTGACGGCGTGTGTAAATATCAATTCGGCTATTCGGGAGGGGAAATTTGTCCTGTTCCGCGTCCGGATGGCAAGCTCGTAAACCGGTTCCACAATTACTCATTGATAACTTGTATCATTTAGCGGCAATGTCTGGTCAGGCCGATCCCGCAAAAAACGGACTTTTCGGCGCAACGGACGCAGGCGAGGCCGAATATCTGCGCGGTGAAGTCACGTCTTTGAATCGGCAGATAAAGAAGTTGAATCGCGAACTCGTTTCCGTCAAAAACGCTATGGAATTGGCAATATCCGTTTCGAACGCACATGAAAAATTCAATACGGCTTTAAAATTGGAGAAACAAAGGCACGAACAATATCTCAATCTGCTTCTAGCCAACAGCGTAGATCTCATAATTCTGCTGGACAAAGAAAGCTGTTTCGCGTACTGCACGGACGAATTCCTGCGGATGGCCGGCATCCCCAGTTTTGGGCTCATTCACGGGCGCGGGTTTGAGAAAATTTTCGGACAGTATGTCGACGTAGCTTCCGCAAAGCGGTTGAACGGGCTCCTCGAAGAGGTAAAAGCCAGTATGTCCTCCGTAAAGACCGACATATCGTTCGATATCGGAGGCGAGGGAAGATTACGCAGTTATTCCGCGCATATCGCTCTTATGGTCAATGCTTCAGGCGTCGCTGACGGATACATGATTCTCGCGCACGATACGACCGAAATACTCCGAGCGAAGGAAGCGGCGGAAGGGGCAAATTTCGCGAAGAGCGCGTTCTTGGCCCGCATGTCTCACGAGATACGCACCCCGATGAACGCGATAATCGGTATGAGCGAACTCGCGCTGAGGGAGGAGATAGCGCCCCCTTCCGCCGCCGCGTATGTATCCGTAATAAATCAGGCGGGGCTTAACCTGCTGTCCATCATCAACGACGTACTGGATTTTTCGAAGATCGAATCAGGTCTGTTCCAGATCGAGGATGCCCCTTACAAAATGGCATCCGTCCTGAACGACGTAATTAGCGTTATCAGGACGCGGATTGCGGAGAAACACGTGCTGTTCCTGGTGGACGTGGATTCCGGTATCCCCGGCTCTCTGCGCGGAGACTCAGCCAGGTTGCGGCAGATTCTAATAAATTTGCTCGGCAACGCTGTCAAGTACACGCAGGAGGGTTTCATCAGGCTTGCCGTAAAAGAGATCTCTAAAGACGACGGCATGATAGTCCTCAATTTCGTGGTTTCAGACAGCGGCATCGGCATCAAGCCCGAGGATGCGGGGAATATTTTCGGGGATTTCGTCAGGGTCGACGTCGAACGCAACAGCGGAATAGAGGGAACGGGCCTCGGCCTGTCGATAAGCAGGAGTCTCTGCCGCGCGATGGGCGGTGACATATCTGTGACGAGCGTTTACGGGCACGGGTCGGAATTTACCGTCACCCTTCCTCAGCGTTACGATTCCGCGGAGGCTATCGCATTCGTGAACAACAGGGAAACGCTCCGCGCCCTCCTCTACCATGAACGTCCTCAATATGCTGGATCCCTCTCGCGCACGCTCGAATCTCTCGGGGTCGTTTCCCTGAGGGCCGCCGAACTTAACGAGTTTAGGCGCGAACTGGAGAGCGGAGTATGGACACACGCTTTCGCCCCGGCGGCGGAAGCGGATGCGGCGGAGGAGATCGTAAGGAAAAATTCTTTATCGACAAAGGTGGTCCTGCTGGCGGATATCGGAGAGGCGCTTTTACCCTCCGGGCTCATCAGCCTCATGTTGCCGGCGTGGATCGTCCCCGTGGCGAACTTTTTAAACGGAGTCAACATGTCCGTGAGGGAAAAATCACTCGATGTCCGTTTCATAGCGCCGATGGCAAGGATATTGGTCGTCGACGACATCGCGACGAATCTGCAGGTCGTGAGCGGGTTGCTTTCTCCGTACAGAGTAAAGATAGACACCTGCATGAGCGGCGCGGAGGCTGTCAAACTCGTCGCGGAACACGAATACGACATGGTGCTCATGGATCACATGATGCCTGGAATGGACGGCATAGAGACGACAAAACGGATAAGGGAGCTCGAAGGGGGCAGGTTCGCCAGACTTCCGATAGTAGCTCTGACCGCCAACGCTATATCCGGTATGCGGGAAAAATTCCTAAAGAACGGATTCGACGATTATTTGGCGAAACCCATCGAAATATCCAAGCTGAACGCAGTCATAGAAAAATGGCTGCCGGAAGAAAAGCTCGTAAAATCCATACCGCCCGAGGCGTTTGAGGATTCCCCGCCCGCGTTCATCGATATCGAGGGACTGGATACGGCGCGAGGGATCGCGATGACCGGCGGAACCAGTGAGGGCTACGTCAAGGTACTCGGGCTGTATTGCAAGGACGCCGCCGATCGTTTGGTTTTTTTGAGGAAATTTGGGGAAAACACGGGAGACTCTCTCTCTGACGACTCATCGCTCTCCTTGTTCATCACCCAAGTTCACGCCTTGAAAAGCGCGTCGGCCAGCATAGGCGCCATTTTCCTCTCGGAATCAGCGGCATTTCTGGAGGACGCCGGGCAACGCAAAGACATAGGGGCGGTATCCCAACGGCTTGGCGATTTCTGCGATTCGCTCATGGTCTTGGTCGAAAACATCAGGTCCTCGTTGTCGCTGGATTCCAAAAACGGGGGAAAAACAATCGACAGGGAAATACTCCTGCGCCTCCAAGACGCTTTGCAAGCCGAGGACATACGCGAAGCGGACAGCATCCTCATGGAGCTGGGGAAAGCGAGTTTTGACGATAAAACCAGCGCCATCGTAGCCCTCGTCTCGGAAAAGGTCCTTTTGTCCGAGTTTGAATCGGCGGTTATCGCTATAGAAAATTTCATCAGGGAGGGTCAGGGGTGAACATAAATTCATTATTCCGCGCGGGCATTCTCAATAAAACGAAACTGGCATTCTCTCTGTGTTTCCTCCTGTTCTTCAGCCGCCCCATTTTCGCGGACCAGGGTTTCCTGTCCGAGTACATCCAGACGCGCTTCTCCGAAGGCAGCGCGATCCCCGTGACGACAGCGAACAGGGTGATCCAAACGCGGGACGGGTATATCTGGACCGCCAGTTACGACGGGCTCATCCGTTTCGACGGGCAGCGCTCCAAGATATTCGGGAGGAGCGACGGAACCTTCCCGACCGATAACATATTCACGCTTTTTGAGGACTCGAGCGGAAGGCTGTGGGTTGGCACGAACGACTCCGGGGTCGCGCTCTACCAAAACGGCGAGTTTTCGTTCCTGACGACGGACGACGGCCTCCCGTCGCAGTCGGTCAGGTCCATCGTCCAGGATTCGTCCGGAAATTTGTACGTATCGACCACTTCCGGCCTGGCTTACATCGCGCAATCCAGCGATATAGTTACGGTCACGGCACCCGGCGGCAGGCCGATACTCTCCGCAAATATCGACGCAGACCCAGGAGACGACGTGTGGTGCGTGCTGAACGACGGGAGCGTCATCGTCGTCCGCCGCGGCGAGGTCGTTTCGGAGCTCCCGCCGGGTTATTTCGACGGCGCCAACCTTCACTCCATATACTGCTCAGACGACGGCTCGATATATTTCGGTTCCTATGGCGGATGGGTCTTCGTCTTTGACCCGGCCAGCCGTAAATATGCCTCCCTATCCATTGGGGACAGGAATACATCCAACGGCTTTTACAAGGACAGCACGGGCCGGGTATGGGCGTGTTCGGACAACGGCATCGGGTATTTCGAGGACGGGGGGTTTCATCCCGTGGACGGGGCGCTGATAAGCAACTCCTTCGAGAACATGATAGAGGACTATGAGGGCAACTATTGGTTTTCGTCGAGCCGCGGAGGGGTGCTGCTCCTTGCGAGGGCTAAACTGAAGGACGTGTTCTTCGCGTACAGTATGCCGGAGCGGACCGTGAACGCGATAGCGAAATACCAAGGAGACCTCTACCTGGGGACGGACGACGGGCTGATGATCATAGGCCCGGATGGGGAAGAGGTCACGAACGAGCTGACCGAGACGCTGCGGAACACCCGCATCCGCACACTGGCCGCCGACTCGGATGACAACCTCTGGATCGGAACTTATCAGGGCTTCGGGGTAGTGCGTTACAGGAACGGCGAATGGGTTTCAATCAACACCTATGGCGGCCTCGTAAACGATAGGGTACGCTCCGTCTGGCCGCGCGACGGAGGAGGGGTCATAGCCTCCACGTCGAACGGCATATCGATCATACGCGACGACAGAGTGACGCGAAACTACACAGTCGAGGATGGCTTGTCCACCCCCGTCATCCTGAACGTCCTCGAGACGAAAGAGGGCGTGATATACGCGGGCAGTGACGGAGGGGGGATCTATAAGATCGAGGGGGATACGGTCTCGAACATTACGACAGAGGACGGGCTAGCGTCCGGCGTGATTTTGAGGATGACCCTCGACGAGGCAAAGAACGGCATCTGGGTTTCAACGGGGAACGGCGTCTGCTTCATGGACAACTCCGGCGTCCGGAGGATAGACAAACTATACGGGTACGACAACAGCGTATTCGACATCAGGGTCATAGGCCGTGACGGGTTATGGCTCTTGAGCTCCTCGGGCGTGTATATATGCGGCAGGTCGAATTTACTGTCGGACGCGCCCCTGAGCATAGAAGCGATCGGGAAGCAGGACGGCCTCACATCTCCCGTCACGGCTAACTCGTGGAACTACATGTCGGACGAGGGCATCCTGTACATATCGTGCACCAGGGGCATCCACAGCATCGACACGAAAAACGTATACAAAAACGAGGTCAAGCCCAAGCTGGTCATAAACAGCGTCGCGATCGACGAGAAAACCTTTGAAAACCCCGACCCGTCGGACACGATAATGGCGCCGCCCCACGCAAGGCGCGTGATCGTCGATTTCGCCCTCCTGAGCTACATCGAGTCGGATAAAAACAGGGTCTCGGTCCGCCTGGAGGGGTTCGATGACGAGCCGTCCGCGTTCGACATGAGCCTAGCCACCTCCGTGAGTTACACCAACCTGGCGGGCGGGGAGTATGCCCTGCGCCTGGTCGGGACCAACGCGTACAATGTCCTGAGCGACGAGATCGTACTTCGTATTAAAAAAAGTCCTAAGCTGATTGAGATGCCGCTCGTGTGGTTCGTACTGTCCGTTGCGGCGGCAGCGCTTGTTTTTCTCACGGCGAAGCAGTATGGCAAATATAAAACGCGTCAGAAGGACAAACTGCTGATAGGGGTCAACAAAGCGGCCTCGCTCCTCATAGCGGATATCCACGACGATATGGACTACGCGGTTTGGAGGGCGCTCAAAACCCTTGGGGAGAGCGTGCTGGCCAAGGCCGCGTTCCTCTGGCGCAACGGGCACGGCGGCGGCAACCCAGGGTCCAGCAAGGTCACCGCCTGGCTTGGAGAGGAAAATCCGGTTGATAACCCCGGGCTGATGTCCCTCGATATCCAAGCCGACAGGCTGATCCCAAATTGGAGCGCCGGCATTGGCCCAAAAAGCGTGGAATTGGACTCAGAACAGCTCGCCGCGTCCGGGGTTCCAGCAGAAATTATCGGCGGCTCAAAATACTTCACCGTCATCCCCATAACCATGCAGGAGGGCTTATGGGGCTTTATCGGTTTCGCAAACCACGCGCAGAAACGGTTCTTTACCGACGACCAGATAGATATCCTCGCGTCAGGCGGCTTGCTCATGGCAAGCGCCATAACGCGCAGCGACATGATAATCGACTTCATCGAGGCTAAGGAGGCTGCCTTGGCGGGCGCCAAAGCGAAGAGCAATTTCCTCGCCCGTATGTCCCACGAGATACGCACACCCATGAACGCGATAATCGGCATGAGCGAACTTGCTCTGAGGGAGGACATTTCGCCCCCCGCCGCGGCCGCGTATGTATCGGGGATCAGCCAGGCGGGGCGCAACCTGCTGTCCATCATCAACGACATACTGGACTTTTCGAAGATCGAATCAGGGTTGCTCCAGATCGAGGATGCCCCTTACGAAATGGCATCCGTCTTAAACGACGTAATCAACGTCGTAAGGACTCGGATAGCAGAGAAGAGGGTGTTGTTCCTTGTGGATGTCGATCCGAGCATCCCCGGTTCCATGCGCGGCGATTCAGCGAGGCTGCGGCAAATTCTCATGAATCTGCTCGGCAACGCCGTAAAGTACACGCAGGAGGGTTTCGTCAAACTCTCCGTGAAAGCGGTCTCCGTCTACGGCAACGCATTAAGCCTCAAATTCGTGATCTCCGACAGCGGCATCGGCATCAAGCCGGGGGATATGGACAGGCTTTTCGAAGATTTTGTTAGGGTCGATGCCGAGCGCAACAGCGGAATAGAGGGAACAGGCCTTGGCCTGTCGATAAGCAGGAGCCTCTGCCGCGCGATGGGGGGCGACATCTCGGTGACGAGCGTCTATGGGGAGGGATCGGAGTTTATCGTCACCCTTCCCCAATTTTACGATTCGACGGAGGCGATCGCCTCCGTCAGCGGACGGGGAAAGATCAGCGCCCTCGTTTATCATGAGCGCCCTCAATACGCCGAATCCCTCTCCCACACACTCGAATCTCTGGGTGTCGTTTTCCGCGCGGCCGAGGGGCCATCTGAATTCTTCCACGAATTGGAGGGCGGCGGATGGTCTCACGCCTTCGTTGCCGCGTCCGAGTCGGATGCGGTGAGAGAGACCGTCAGGAAAAATTTGCTGGCGACTAAGGTAGTGATGCTGGCGGATATCGGGGACACCCTCTCGCCATCGGGGCTCAGCAGCATCATGCTGCCGGTGTGGGCCGTCCCTGTGGCAAACCTTTTGAACGGGACCAACATGTCCGTGAGGGAGAAGCTGCTGGATGTCCGTTTCATAGCGCCAACGGCAAGGATACTGGTCGTCGACGACATAGCGACAAACCTTCAGGTCGTGAGCGGGTTGCTTTCACCGTACAGGGTGACGGCGGACACCTGCATGAGCGGAGCTTCGGCAATCGAGCTGGTCACGGAACATGAGTACGACATGGTGCTCATGGATCACATGATGCCGGGGATGGACGGCATAGAGACCACAAGCCGGATAAGGCGGCTCGGCGGGGAGCGGTTCGCGAAGCTGCCGATAATAGCGCTGACCGCCAACGCCATATCCGGTATGCGTGAAAAATTCCTCGAAAGCGGATTCGACGATTACTTGGCCAAACCCATAGAGATATCCAAGCTAAACGCAGTCATAGAGAAATGGATACCCGAGGAAAAACGCGTAAAATCCATCCCTCACGAGAGCGAGGCCGAGGACGGCGCCGCGCCGGCGTCCATCGAGATCGAGGGCCTGGATACGGCGCGAGGGGTTGCGATGACCGGCGGAACAGAGGAAGGTTACATCACGGTACTCAGGCTCTACCGCAAAGACGCTGCCGATCGTTTGGTTCTTTTGAGGGAGTTTGGGAAAAACACGAGAGATTCTCTTTCTGACGACTCATCGCTTGCCCTCTTCATCACCCAGGTTCATGCCTTGAAAAGCGCTTCGGCGAGCATTGGAGCGGCGGAAATTTCGAGGGACGCCGCTGAGCTGGAATCGGCGGGAAAGAACCGCGGCATAGAGGCTATCGAGTCATCGCTCAGCGCGTTTTGCGACCGGCTCTCGTCCCTGGTCGACCGCATCGGCAGGGCGGTCCGGGATGAGGGCGGCGAGGGCGCTGCCGGCTCGAACGACGAAACCCTGCGGCGATTGAAGGATGCGCTCGTCTCGGAGGACGTGAGGGCGGCGGACGGGATCATAGCGGAGCTTCAACGCGCGCCTGACGCGCTCATAGGCGAATCCGTGTCGAGAATTTCGGATTGCGTCCTCGTCTCGGATTTTAACAAGGCAATCAAGGAAGTTGAAGTCCTCCAAGCCGCTTTAAAGAGGCCGGCTGGATGAATGAGGATTTCATGGCGCGCCTGCCATTCAAGATTTCTGTCTTTGCGATCCTGCTGTCCGGCTTATTTCTCGTTATGCACGCCGTGGATGGACGGCCGGAGGCGTCGGCGGCGAGTCAGGAGAGCGTATACGACAGCTTCCTGGATATCCCGGGCGTCACGGAGGAGGAGGCGGAAGCGATCGGGAAGTTGCGCCAAAGCGGCGCGTCCTTCGTCCTCGGGATGGAACACAGCACCGAGTGTTTCATACGGCAGGACGGGAGCGTGGGAGGCTTCAGCGCGTTGCTCTGCGATTTGCTGAGCCGGCTGTTCGGGATTTCGTTCACCCCCGCGATTTACGATTGGGGCAACCTCATAAACGGCCTGGCCTCCCATGAGATAGACTTCACAGGCGACCTGACCGCCGCGCCGGAGCGACTGAAGACATATTGGATGACAGGCCCCATCGCCGGGCGGCCGATCAAGTACATGTACCTCGCGGGAGGCAAAAACATTTCGGATATCGCCGGGTGGAAAACCGTCCGCTACGCTTTCCTCGAATGGGGTACTGCCTACAAGCAGACAAGGCTGTCCCTGGCGGGGGAATACGAGATAAGTTACGTCAGCAATCGCGGTACGGCTTACCGAATGCTGAAAAACGAGGAGATTGACGCATTTGTCGATGAAGGCCCCTTCGAGGCGGTTTTCGACGATTACGGCGGCGTGATGACCGAAGATCTGGCGCCGCTGGTCTACGGGCCGGTTTCCCTCTCCACGCGGAACCCGGCGCTCGCTCCGGTCATATCGGTTGTCCAGAAAGCGCTGGAAAGCGGCCTCTCCAAACGCCTGCCCGGGCTCTATGCCCAAGGGTACAAGGACTATGCCAGAGACAAGTTCCTGAAAGGGCTGACCGAGGAAGAAAGGGAGTATATCCGCGCGCATGGGGAGGGCGGCGCGCCGGTCAAAATCGCCGTCGAGTACGACAATTACCCCGCCGCGTTCTACAACGAGACGGAAAAGTCGTGGCAGGGCTGCGCCCTGGACGTCCTGGCGGAAATTGAAAGCCTGAGCGGCCTGAGCTTCGTCCAAGTCCACAAGGACGTTATGCTCTGGTCGGACATGCTGGACATGCTGGAAAGTGGCGAAATCGCGCTGATCAGCGAGCTCATCTTCACGGAAGAGAGAAAAAACCGCTTCCTCTGGCCGGACGATCCCTACATGACCGACAAGTACGCGCTTATATCACGAGCTGACACACCTGACATCTCGATCAACGAGGTTTTTCAGGCCAAAGTCGGCCTGAGCAAGGGCACCGCTTACACGGAACAGTTCCACCAATGGTTCCGCGGGCATACGGAGGCACGGGAATACATCGA
>JAISZL010000067.1 GCA_031269245.1 Synergistaceae bacterium
GTTCTTGAAGATCATCTGCTTTCAGAACTTCGAAGGCTTGAAAATAATCCTGACATCACAAAGTCAATTTGTTCTTGGCCTTGGATAATTAACGCCCTTATGAATTAGAAATAGAATTATGCAGCACTTTATGCCCCATATATTCGCGCCGCTTGAGGATATTGCTTACCACGCCGCCGCGCCACATATACGGATCGCGGAATGTGTTGTGCGCGTTCTCTTTCGCGCCCATCGCAAGCCAATGCGCGGTAGGGATAAGCGCTTTTTCGCGTTCGAGTATAAAAGCTATTTGATACACGCCGTTTCCCTCGATGACGAGCTGGAATATCCTGCGGACGACCTTCGCCGCTTCCTCGTCGATCACCCACTTCTGCCGATCGTTCTTATCGTGCAAAAAGCCATAGGGAATACTGCCGGAGCAATGCTTCCCCTCGGCCATCCTCGCGTTGAATATGGAGCGTATCTTGCGCGAGGAGTCGCGGGCGTACCACTCGTTCATCACGTTCCTGAAAACCGTGAAGTCGTCCTCGCCCTTGGCCGTGTCCACATTGTCGTCCACCGCGATGAGACGCACGCCGCACTCGGCGAGCGTCTCCATGTACAGCCCGACCTGGAGATAGTTCCGCCCGAACCTGCTCATGTCTTTTACGATGATCTGCCCGACGTTTCCGGCTTCGGCCTCAGCCATCATCTCCTGAAAAGCGGGGCGCTTGAAATGGACGCCGCTTACCCCGTCGTCCTGCCAGTGGCGCAGGTTGAGGAAGCCGTTTTTCTTGGCGTAGCCTTCGAGCAGCATCTTCTGGTTCGCGATGGAATTGGATTCCCCCCGCAATTCGTCGTCGCGGCTCAACCGTTCGTACAGCGCCGTGATTTTTACGTCTTTACCCATGCCTGTCTCCTTCCGGCGGCCTTTCTCATTTTCTCAACAGGTAAATGTTACCCCCGTCTATGGCGCGAATTGATAAACTGCCGCCCGTGTTTTGGAGGGCCGCGACAACCCTCCGTAACACCTTATCCCCTCGGGAGGAGGTATCCGTCACCAGTGACATCATCGAGGTCAATGAGGCGGGCATCGACTTCCTGGTTGCGCCAAGTTTGACGGAATTCGGTAAAACGCTCTATAAATACGCGTGGGCGGACACGTTCATAAGCGCTCCGAGTGGAAACACCGCGACTGTCGAGGATGAAGAAAACCAGATTCCCGGAACTGGAGCGGCGTTCGAGATTCCGCTGGACCACACGAGCGCGCTGTTCAAGGCCATAATCAGCACGGGACATGAGATAACCCTGACGCCCGACACGCTGGGGAAGAGCACGTTCGACGCGCTGACGGATTTCCTGAGGAGCAAGTACGCCGAGGACCGAGACGAATTTTTATCCGAAGACGGCGTAACATATTACTATGTGCCCTACTCTCCCGACGAACTGCTGGAGCGGTTCGGAATTTTGATCATGTGCCGCCCCTCCGGCGGAGAGGAAGTTCTGGACGCCACCGAGAATTTCCAATTGGGAGTTCTATATGACGAAGAAATGTTCGAGGATGGAGAGTTGGTTATAGAGATCGGAACGACGTTTGTAGATTCAGATCCCGCGGGAGGAAGCTACTGGCAGGACATAACAGGGGATCTGAACAGTATTTCGCCCACACCGATGGAAATGAAAATGAGCATCATACGCGACGGCGTAAAGGATGACGTTATAGAATTCTCCTACTGGCTCGCAAAAAAGCCTGAGAACAGCGACGGAGGCGGCGGCGGCACGGGGGCGCTCGCCCTGTCCGGCATTGGCCTGGTACTCCTGGCGGCGTGGAGGAAACGCGGACAAAGGAACTGACAGGCGTCATAACCATATAAATTATGAAGCCTCCCGCCGAAAGGGAGGCTTCATATTATATGCCGCGCACGCAACGCAATCGCGGCACTGACATACTCATATCAATCTGAGATCAAAGGCCTGAAGGGTGAAGCGTTAAAAAACAGGTTCGGGCAACCGCTGGAGCCGCATCAAAAACAGCCTGTTGATCGCGAATTGGAATTGGTATCAGCGCGTCTTCACCCTCTCCACGAACTCGATCCTCACTCCGTTCGGATCCTCCGCGAAGAAAAAGCGGACGGAGGGGTTGGGCTGAATTATGCCGCTCAACACCTTCACCCCGCGCTCGCGCAGCGACGCGATGAGCTCGTCTGCGGACTCCGTTTCGAAGCCGATCGACATGCTCGATCCGACGGAAAAATCCTCGTTCTTCCTGTCGAACAGCAACTCGATGTCCGTCTCCCCCTCCCCCAAGAACACGATCTCCGTGTCCGGACCGCCTTGAAAACGACGCTTTACCGGCAATCCCACCACATCTCGGTAGAAATTGACGGACTCCTCCAAGTCCCTGACCGCTATTGTAACTTGCAAAAACCTCATGAGCGCAACCCTCCTCGCATACCCTCGTATTATGGAGCCTGCGCTCCCGAATCGTCAAGAAAATTGAACTTGTCCAGGGTGTTCCATATCCCCGCGATGTACGACGCGCCCGACGCCACGTTCCGCATGACGGAGTCATTCCAGTCCGGCGTACTCCCGCGCAAACCCATGTAGCCGTCGAAATCCGCGCTGTGGTACGTTTTCAGCAGAGTCGGCATGTCGGCCGCGCCCGCACTCAAGTTTCCCACGTCCACGAAGTGGATGCGCCCCATGGCGCCGTACTTCCGCGACATCATCCTGAAATCGTCGAACTTCTCGCAACCCAGGCCGAGGCTCCACATGACGACGCCGTGGCTCCGCGATTTGTCGAGCGCCAGCAATCTGTCGATGTCCCGTTCGCTCGCCACCAGACACGGCATCTCCGGAGTTGTCCGGGAGTGGCAGTCAGGATATATGGCCAAGTTCACGCCGTGCTTTTCAGCTACCGGGACGACCTCGGCGACGAACAGCTCGTAGTTGCGCCAAAGCCCCTCGCTCCCCAGCTTGGCGTACTTCACGGCAAGCTGGTCGTCGCTGCCCCTCGCCGACTTGTCCGACATCGGGCTGAAGCTGTAGCAGATGCACTTTATCCCGGACTTCGAGAAACGGACTATCGTCTCCTTGAAATCGTCGATATGGCGCGAGTAATTGCCCTCCCGGAGCTTTATCTCCTCGTGAATCGTGAAATCCTCTACCACCTCCAAAGCCAGGCCGGCACCTGCCGCGTACTCCACCGTCCCGCTTATCTCGTACCGGGGCGCGGCTCCATCGCCGCGCAACGAGCCCATGGGGCGGGTGACCCCGTAAATTTCCGGTATCTGGGATATCTGTTCCAGTGTGACATTGTCGTCCTCTCCGAACCATTTGAAGACCATCTTCACCATCTTGCGCGCACCTCCGTTCATACCCGGCAAAAAACGCGGGCCATGCAAAGCAATACCGATTTGAAAATCAAAGACCTAACGGGCGAAGCGTCGAAACAGGTTTGGACAACCGCTGGAGCCGCGTCAAAAACAGCCTGTTGATCGCTAATTGGTATTATAGGGACAAAGAAAAATTGAAAAGGTCAGACTATGTCGAGGTATACGGGATCAATCGCGTGCTGCCAGTTTTTCACTCTGGATGGAACGTTTTTGACGTTTTTCCCGCCCTCCGAGACGGAGACGCGGTATCCCGCCGTGTAAACCTTGAGCGCCAAAACCGACGCATCGCGCGACGCGCCCGGCGCTTCGCGCAACAACCTGAAGCCGGTCCGAGAGAAGAGACAGGCGGCGTGCTTCACGGCATAAACCAACCGTGACTCCCCGGAGAACGGGTCGGAGACTATCATATCCCTGTTCGACAAAACGCCGGCCCCGACAAACGCCGCCGCGCCGCCGGCCGCACTGACGCCTCGAGCCGCCTCCGCGCCGAACGGAGGTACATCGCAGGCGGCCGGCAACCCGGCCGACATGGCGGCCAGAACGGTGATAATCGCCACACAAAAACAACAACGCACGCATTTCATCGGCAACACCCGCCCCCTTGGGATATAGGGAAACGCTGATCAAATCGCCAAAACGACGTTCAAGCGTTCTGGGACGCTGGCTCCGGAGCGGTTTGAATCCTTACCCCTTACGCCCTTAAACGATAAATCAGCGTTTTCATAGCCCCAGCATGTCAATACTAGCAACCCATCGGCCAGTTGTCAATTTAACGTCAATTTAACGTAACGAAGAGGCGTTCAAGCTGCGTCAGATTTTAAACCGTTTTTTAGAGGAACGCGCGCGCCGGGGACCGTCAAAAAGCGGTTTTATATATTTTCAGCACCTGTGACGCCTCATACCGCCTTGGGTTGGTCGCGCCGATCGACTCCTCCATAGCCTCCTTAGAAAGTTTTTCCAGATCCTCAACCCTCACGCCCAAGCCGCCCAAGCGCGCCGGTATGCCTATCCTCCTGGAGAGACCCTCGATGAAGCGGACGAACGACTCGCAGTTTTCGCGCTCCGAGCGCCAGGGTTTTCCGCCGCCCGTCGCCGCAGCGAGCTCAGCGTATTTCCTAGACGCGCTGTCCATGTTGAACTTCACCACGTGAGGAAGCAGGATGGCGTTGCAGAGCCCGTGCGGAAGATCGTACATCCCGCCGAGCGGGTGCGCCATAGCGTGCACCAAGCCCAGCCCAGCGTTGTTGAAGGCCGTCCCGGCGAGGAAACTGGCGTAGCACATATCCTCCCTCGCATCGATGTCGCCGCCGTCCTTCACCGCGGCGTGCAGGCTCTTCGCGGTCAGCTCGACCGCCTTGCAGGCCTTCGCGTCGGTGACGGGCGTCGCGTTTTTGGAGACGTAAGCCTCTACGGCGTGAGTGAGGGCGTCCATCCCGGTCGCCGCCGTGAGCGAGGCGGGCATCGACATCATCATCTCCGGGTCGTTGACCGAGACGTTCGGCATCATATGCCAGTCCACTATGGTGAACTTCGAATGGTCTCGCTCGTCCGTGATGACAGCGAACCGCGTCACCTCGCTTCCGGTGCCCGCGGTAGTGCTGATCGCTATGAAGGGCGGCATGGCGCGCGTCGTCTTGTTCGTCCCCTCGTAATCGCGGAGGTTTCCCCCGTTGGCGGCGAGGATGCCGATCCCCTTCGCCGTGTCGATCGCGCTGCCTCCCCCGACGGCGACTATCATGTCGCAGCCGGTCTCCCCGTATTTCGCCAATCCCCGCTCGACGACCGCCACGGTGGGGTTCGGAACAGCCTCGCAGTACGAGGACGTTTCGAGCCCGTGAGCGCGGAGCGCGTCGGTGACCCGCGCCGCCTGGCTCTCCCCGACCTCTCCGGCGGACGCGACTATAAAGGCGCGCCGCCCGTGCAGTATCTCAGCCTCGCGCCCGATATCCCCGATGACCCCTCTCCCCACGAGATTCAACATAGGTACGTAGTAACGGCAATCCATCACCAATGACACCTCCTGACAAGGCAACAGCCGACACGATCAATGATGTACCATCAAAAGGAGAATAAGGCAAGAGCAAACGCGCTTTTCATTCCGCCGGGCTGGGCATGTCAGGCCCCCCGCAGCTCCTTCTTGAGCACTTTCCCCAGGTTGTCCTTCGGCAGCTCGTTCAGTATCCTCACCGACCGAGGCGCTTTGTAGTTCGGCAGTTTGCTCCTGCCGTACAGCACTATGTCCCTGGGACGAAGGGCGCTCCCCTCCTTCAGCACGACGAACGCCCGCGCGAGCTCTCCCTTCGTCCCCCTCGGGATGCCGATGACCGCGGCATCCTCGATCTCAGGGTGTCCCTTCAGGATGGCCTCTATCTCCCCCGGATACACGGGAACGCCTCCCGCCATTATCACGTCCACGACGGGGGACACGATGGTTATGAAGCCGTCGCTGTCTACCCTGACTATGTCCTGGGTGTCGAACCAGCCGTCGCGGAACCTCTCGGCCGACGGGGCGCCCCTGCCGTAGTACCCAGAGGCCAGCGCGTCGCCGCGTATCCAGAGCCTCCCGTCGGAGTCGAACGGCAGTGAGTTCCCCTCCCGGTCGCAGACCTTGGCCTCGAAACAGGGGAGTATCCTTCCCGACGTACCCGGCCTGATGGCGTCCTCCGATGGGGTGACCGCCAGGACGCTCGACGCCTCCGTCAGGCCATAGCCCTCGAGCGGCTCGACGCCGAATATCTCCTTGACCCGGCGCGCTATACCGGGCATCAGCTCCCCTCCCCCGTAGAAGACCATCTTGACCTTCGAGACGGGGGTTATGTCCCTCTCCCCGCCCAACAGCATGCCGAGCATTATCGGCAGCGCGGGGATTATGGTGACCCCGGCGCCCCGGATCGCTGACATGGTCGTCTTGGGCGACGCGAACGAGGGCACCAGCACCTGCGAGATGCCCGACGCAAGCGGCATGATGCCCCCCACGACGAACCCCAGGGAGTGATAGTTCGGTATCGCGTTCAGCACCACGTCGTCCTCGTCCATCAGCGGGATGGTCTCCAGCACCGACGAGAGTAGCGAGGTTATGTTGCGGTGCGTTATGGGGACGGCCTTCACATCCCCTCCGGCCCCGGCCGTGTGGAACAGCGCGGCGGTGCCGGAGTCCGGGTCGGGCGTGCCTGAGCGCCCGCGCATCTCCGGCACCGCGTCGCCAAGGTCAGCGCTCGCGGCGGGTATCCCATGCCCGTTTATGAAGTCCGCCATACCCTCCATCTCGCGGCTGACCACCGCGCCGAAGACACCGACGCTCTTGAGGTACTCGGGCACGGACGGATATTTCAGCATGGGGTTGACGGGGACCACCGTCCCTCCCAGCCGCCACGCCGCTATACAGGAGGCCAGGAAGAGAGGGCTGTTCGGCAGTACGAGCCCAAGCCTCTGGCGGGCGGAAAAACCGCTCTCCACCAGGTGGCGCTCGCACTCCGATGCCATCTCGTTCAACGCTCCCCTCGACCACCACGCGCCGCGCCACCAGAGACACGGCTCGGTCGGGGACGACTCGCAGCAGTGAAGAATTATCTCGTCAAGTCCTTGATCCATGCGGAATCGCTCCTTCGCCCCATAAAAAACCGATTTATGACCAGGGGCATAAAGGGCAAGAATTTAACCCTTGTAAAAAACCGATTTATAAGTCAGACGCCTGTATCACAAAAAAAGCGCAAGGTACGCGGCCCACGCCGAGGCGAAGGGCAGCAGGTTCTCCGGAATGTCGTATCTGGCGTGGTACAGCCCGTAGTCCATGCCGGTCCCGAGGAACATCATGCATGACGGTATCTGCTCTGAATAAAACGAAAAATCCTCCCCGACGAGGAGAGGATTTGACAGAATTTCCATCGTGTCGCTTCCGACCAAGGACGTACCGATCTGAAAGATGTCGGACACGAGCGTGTCGTTGTTCACAACCTGCCCGTAATCCAGTGCGTACTCCACGGACGCGCCTATATGGGCGATGTGCGCCATGGCCTTCACCACTTCCTCGACCCTGTGCTTGAGGAATTGGTGGGCCTTTCGGTCCGTCGAGCGAAGCGTCCCCCAGAGATGAACCTCCTCCGCTATTACATTGTAAACATCGGCGGCCTCTATGCGGCCGAACGACAGCACAGCGGCTTTCTGGGGATCGACCTCGCGGGTGATAATCCCCTGCAGCGCGACCTGTATCTGCGCCGAGAGGTACATCGGATCGCTGGTCAGATACGGAGTCGGCCCGTGCCCTCCCTGGCCCAGGAGCCCGACGTGCAGCTTGCTGGAGAACGACGTCACCGGCCCCCGGTTGGTGAATATCTGCCCGTAGGGGAGGTGGGGCACCCAGTGCACGCAGAGCATCCGTTCTATGCCGAACTCCTCGATCATGCCGGCGTCTATCAGAAGCCGCGCGCCGCCCTTGCCCTCCTCTGCCGGCTGAAAGATGAAGACCACCGGGTGTCTGAGAAGCTCCCTGCGGTCGGAGAGCAGCGCCGCCGCACCCAGTAGCGCCGCCATGTGCGCGTCGTGCCCCTGTACGTGCGATATCCTGCTGTCATAGGAGCTGAAGGGCAACCCCGTGTCCTCGTGGACCTCGACAGCGTCAATCTCCGCCCGCAAAGCCAGCGCCTCCCCCGGGATATCACCGCCCAAGCGCCCTATGACGCACGTGGGCAGGCCGAAGCCCCTGAACACCTCCACCCCCGGGAGTGACGAGAGAATCCCCTCTATCTTGCTGGCGGTCACCCTCTCCTCCAGGCCTATCTCGGGAAATTGATGAAACGCCCTGCGCCACTCGACTATATCGTTGGACATCCCCTCCGCTTCGGAGAGAAGTTTCATGCCTATCTCAGGAGCGGGTTCGATCTCCCTCATCGACATGGCCTCAGCCTTCCAGCCAGCGCCTGAACGACTCGGGCGCGCTCCACGGCTCGAGCCTCATCGAGGAGGCCAGTATCCTTCCCTTGCTCCACCCGTCGGTGCCGCAGGACTTGCCGTTAGGCGTCTCGCTCGTCCCCCAGCACGCCGTCTCCGTGCCGTTCCCGACGAGCGACAGGCTCGCGGACGAGTACCCCCACACGGACTCCTGTGAGCCCGTGAGCAAAGGATTGTCCCACCTGCTGGAGGCAACCAGCTTCTGGGGGGAGCCGAACGTCGACGCCTTGTATACGCTATCGAACGGCAGGATGCCGAATCCCCTTCCCGTGCCGCCCCCGCCCTGTACTGGGGGGAGGGTTATCTTGTGGCCGAGGAGCGGAGAGGAACCTCCCTCCGCCATGAGGAACGACGAGCCGTTCGACGCCCTGGTGAACATCGTCTTGAGGTACATGTTGCCGAAGAACTTGGAGAGCGCCATGTGCGCCGCACCGTGGGGGACGTAGAGACCGTGGATGGGGACGCTGTGCGATATATGACCGTCCAGCGAGACATCCACTACGTTGCAGCCCAGGGCTCTGATGAGGTGCTCCGTGCCGTCCCCGCCAAGGGTGAGCGCCGGGTGTCTCACGACGGCGACGTTGACCTTGCCCTCGTCCGTGATCGGCCCGCAGAGCTCGGGCTGCCTCACCCACTCCGGAGCCATCTTCGCCAACGCGCTGAACATAGCCCACTCGACCTGCCTGGGCATACACTTGAGGCGAAGCGCGGCGGACCTCAGCGGAAATATCGCGTTGTTGGCGCCGCCGGAGCACATTTCCGTTATGAGGGGCGTGTCCCGCTCAAGCAGTTTGGGTATGGACCCCAGCGACATGGACGAGAACTGGCGCCCGGCCTCGCGGTCGACGAGCTCGTACTCCCTGTCGTTGAGGGTGGAGCGGAACAGAAACGCGCGTATCCGCACGCCGGCACCCTGGTCAAACTGGCCCATTATCTCGTTCAAGGTGCGCACCGTGAGCGTGGACGCGGAGTCGCTGTAGACGACGGGGACCACCTCGCACTTCAGCCACTCGGCGAGAAAAAGACACTCCTTCGGCACCCGGAAGGGCGAGTCCTCTGTCCACCTGCCGCCGAGGTTCGCTATGACGATGTTGAGACAGTCCGGGGACGCGGCCCGCTGAAAGAGCCACCGGAGATTGGCGCGGTTGCCGCAGAGGACGGGGTCGAGAAGCGTCACAGGCATACCGCAGATGAGTTGCAGCGCGCGCATGGATGCCTCGTCGACATTGCCCATGAAGAGCCTCAGCCTGTATCCCATCTCCTTCAATATCGCCGCCGCGATCACGCCGGACATTACCTTGCCCGGCCTTTGTTCATCCGCTATTATCAATCTCGGGAGAATCAAGATACTCCCTCCTCGTTCCGCAAATTAATGATATGATGGTATAGTTTACCACATAATTTTTCCGAACGTCCAATTCTGATGATCGCGAGGGAAGGAGGAAGCGCGTTGATCCAATCCTTCAAAAATTACGACGAGTTCAGGGCAGAGGATTATTTCATCGAGCGCGGCACGCTCGTGGGGCAGGGCATGTGCGGCGGCAAGGCGAAGGGGCTGGCGTACGCCTCGCGCGCGCTGGAGGGCGCCGCTCTTGAGAGCGCTGTGGGATTCCCTGACCTGACCGTGGTTTTGTCCACCGAGATTTTTGACGCCCACATAAACGACGGCGGCCTCTCCAGCCTTTACGACGAAGGCGACTGGGAACTGGTCAAACACCGGATGGACGAAACCCCATTCTCCGAGCCGCTCAAGCGCGAGCTGGGCGCCATTCTGGACAGATTCGACGCCATCGGCGCTCCCCCGCTCGCGATCCGCTCCAGCTCCCTGCTGGAGGACTCGCTCTCCCTGGCCTTCGCCGGCAAGTACGAGACCTGCTTCTCGCCGAACTGCGGCAGCAGGGAGGAACGCGCGGTCCACCTCGAGAGCGGGGTGCGCAGGGTGTTCAGGTCGCTCTTCAACCCCTCGGCCCGCGCATACCGCGAAAAGCACGGCAAACCGCACAGGGACGAGTCCATAGCGGTGATCATCCAATCCCTCTCCGGCAGGAATCACGGCAGTTATTTTTACCCGGAGCTGGCGGGCACGCTCTTCTCCCGCGTCTTTCGCCGCCCCAACCCGAGGATCAAAAAGGAGGACGGGGTCATGCGCCTCTGCTTCGGCCTCGGGACCAGGACGGTGGACAGGTGCGCCGCCCGCACGTTCTACCTGACCAACCCGTCGCTCAGGCCCGCGGGCAACCTCCCTCGGCAGATAGCGGAGGCGAGCCAGGAGTACTTCGACTACATCGACAGGGAGCACGGGGCGTTTCTCACGGGGGCGCTCTCGTCGTTCGTCCCGTTCTTGCGCCGCGAGCACAAAAATTTCGGCGCCTACGTGCAGAACTACGGGGACAACTTCCTCTACTCTACCCTGGCGGACCCCGAGGAGCCGACGCGCCCCCTGTTCTCGTTCCCGGAGCTGCACATAAAGGAGCGCGGGCTCTTCTCCACGTCGAAGGAGCTCTTGAGGCACATGGAGGAGACCTCGGGCTTCCCGGTAGACATAGAGTTCGCCTACGAGACGGAGCCGGCGAAGAGCTTCCGCATACTTCAGATGCGCCCCCTGGCGTCCTACGAGGAGCTCGCCAGCGCGCGCCTGCCCGACGTCCCGCATGAGCGGATCATATTCCGGGGCGACAGGATGGTGAGCAACGGATCTCTCGAGAACATAACCCACCTGGTGTACGTGGACGCGTCGCTGTACAAGGAGAAGTGGGACCCGGCCGGTGCCGCCCGCGCGGTTGGGGAGATCAACAAAAAACTCGAGGGTAAGCGATACATACTGGCCGGGCCTGGTAGATGGGGCAGCCGCAACCCGGCGCTGGGCGTGCCGATAAGGTACGACGAGATATGCAACTGCGGGGTGCTGGTGGAGGTGAGCGTGCCGGAGCTGAACTTCTCGCCGGAGCTGTCCTTCGGGACGCACTTCTTCCTGGACATGGACTCCGACGGCATACTCTACCTGCCGGTCTTCGGGAACCGCGGCGGAAACAAACACAACACCGAATGGCTCGCCGCAACCCCCTACACGATGGGGGGGCACCCGTCGATCAGAGTGTACGAGGGGAATTTCTCCGTGTACCTCGACGGCGAGGAGGAGTCCGGGATGGTAATAATATCCTGATTTATCGTCAGGGGCCTAACTAAGCTGGCGTTGGACGCTAGCTTTCTATGCCCCTGCGCGCCCTCACCCCTTTTGCGTAATAGTGCTTTACCTCCCTCATCTCGGTGACCAGGTCCGCGATCTCGATCAGCTCGGGCGGAGCGTTTCGGCCGGTGAAGACCAGTTCAATGCCGTCTGGCTTCTCCCTGACCAGCGAGACCAGGTCAGAGGCCGGCAACACTCCGAGGTGGGCGGCCACGTTCGCCTCGTCCAGGATTATGAGCTGGTATCCGCCGCTCGCCATCGCCTCGCGCACTTCCTCCACGCCCCGGCGCGCCGCCGCGCGATCCTCCTCGCTGGGAGCCCTCATCAGGAAGCATCCGAGACCATACTGCCTGTGAGTCAGACGTTCCAGTGTCGACATTATCTCTATCTCGCTGTACCTCGCGCCCTTGATGAACTGAGCGAAGAACACGTTCATCCCGGCGCCAAGCGCCCGTAGCGCGAGCCCGATGGCCGCTGTCGTCTTCCCCTTGCCGTTGCCCGTGTAGACCTGGACGTATCCTCGGGTGAAACTGTCCCTCATGCTGTCATAAACGCTCTGCTCCATATCGATACCCCTCTTCAGAATGATTTCGCGATCGGCGCTTTTTCCGACCAGCCGACGGGAGTCCCGGCAAAAAAACGGGCACACGGGATTTCAGAGGGCGGGTCAGCAATTCTAGAGCGAAATCTCCTTGACCGGCCCGACGCACCGCCTCGTCTCCTCGAACTCGAATGACATTATGGTGCTCGATATCCGCAGGTCCATCACGTTGTCCGTCTCGAACGGTATGGAGAATCTCCTGTAGCCGAACCTCTCCGCGAAGTACGGGAGGTTGCCGCTGCGCGGTCTTCTCCTGTCCGACAGGGTTCGCCCCAGCGAGTCCAGAAACTCCTCCGGGTCGAAGAGCGGGTTGTCGCTGGCCACCGCCAGGACCTTGCACTCCTCCAGCAGGATGGAGCTCCGCCTTATGCAACAGGTGGTTATCCCGGCACCGAAGAGGTCACTGCCGCGGTTGATGTCGTGGAGGGCACGCTCCATCTCGCGGGAGTAGGAGAACACCATCGCGAACCCCCGCTCGTCATCGCCCGAGAGGCGGGGGTGAATCAGGTTCTCCGGCACGAGCGTGCCGACGGGGTAGTCGGCGCCGTTCCACATATAAAGAAGCTCGCTCTCCATGCTCATCGCCAACTCGGCTATCCTCCCAAGGAGATCGCTGAACAGGGTGTTCGTTGTGATCGGGTTGAAGTCACATCGATACGGCACCCACATCTCGATGTCGAACTCCATGTCCTGGTTCCAATACGGGAGAAAACAGACGCCCCCCGCTCCGAGGTGTACCATCCGCGCCTACGAGGCTTGCTGCCTCTCGGCCTTCGGTGTGTGCATCAAAAGCTCTACCACGGTCTCCAAGAGCCTGTGCATCTCAGGCTTGGTTATTTGCGCGTCGGCACCGATGCTCTGCGCCTTGCGCTTGATGTCCTCCGCCATGACGCTCGAGAACACTATCACCGGGATGCGGGAGAGGCGCTCGTCCTCCTTTACCCTGCGCGTCAGCGTAAGCCCGTCCATCTTGGGCATCTCTATGTCGGTGAGGAGTATGTCGAACTCGTCGCCGTCCTCCACCAAGCGATCCCACGCGGCCTTGCCGTGCCCGACCATCTCGAAGTTGTGGAAGCCTCCGGATACCAGGGCATCCTGTATCAGCTTGCGGATCAGCGGGGAGTCCTCGGCTACGAGTATCTTGTAGCTGTCGGAGTCGCCGAGCATGTTCATCACATCGGAGGACAGGTTCGGCTCCAGCTTGAACTGATCCGCGAGACCGGGGTTCACGACCTGCACGATGCGCTCGTAGTCGAGCAGGAGAATGTTGCGGCCGTCGCGCTTTATGACGTAGAGGGCGTTCTCGCCCAGGAACGTGCCGGTCAGGGAGGCGTCCAGCTCGTCGGAGTTTATGCGGTATATCCTGTCCACGGCGTCGACGACGAAACCCAGCTTCATCTTGTTGAACTCGGCGACGATCAATTTGCTGTTCTCGAGCTCCACGCTAGGAGTTATGTCCAAGTACGAGCGAAGGTCGATCAGCGGTATGACCTCGCCGCGTATGGTCGTTATGCCCCTCATGGCGTGATGCGCCTGCGGCACGTCGCGGGCCCCGGGCCACCGAAGAATCTCCCTGGTCTTGTCCACGTTGATCGCGAAAAACTGGTTGCCCAGCAGGAAAACCACCACCTGCCACTCGTTGGTGCCGACCTCCGTTAAAATCTTCTCGTCCATCGCTGACGCCATGTCGATCACTCCTCAATCTGTGCGGCTCCGTCAACTTATCCGACAGAGACAACATAAGAACCCCCGCTGGCTAAACAACCCCAGCGCGGATATACTTGTATTTTACAGTATAAGCCTCAGGTGTAAAGCGCGCATGAGAATTTATGGGGCCGAAATATACGCAATATCCTTCCGGGTCACGCGGTTTCGCGCACGCCCTGCGCGCTCACCCACTGGCACAGCTTTTTTGCCGCGAGCCCGGAGCGCATGGCATCCATGGATCGCTCCACCCCATCCCTCAGCGATGAGACCAAGCCCGACACGTATTGGATTAGAGCGGAGTTCAGCGCCACGATCTCGCTCTCCGCCCGCGAACCCCGGCCCTCTATGAGGGCCGTCAGCCGGGCGCACTCCGCGTCCGCGCCTCCAAGCTGGCGGATGTCGCCAGGGGTCGCGCGGGACAAACCGAAGTCCTCCGGGGAGAAACGCCCTTCGGTTATCGCGCCGTCATCCCTCAGCTCGGCATAGAGCGTCTCACCTATCGTGCCGGCCTCGTCCAGCCCGTCCCGCCCGTCGCATTGCAGCCCGTGCACCACGACGGCGCGCTTGTAGCCTATGTCGCGCATGATCTCCGCTACCGGTGTCACCATCCCGCTGGAGCGCACGCCCCGCACGGCGTGAGTCGGCCTCGCGGGGTTCGCGAGGGACGCGGCCGTGTTCAGCACGCAGCCGAACGAGATTTGGCTGAGTATGCGAGCGAGCGCCTTCGGATGAACGTTGGGGCTGCCTCCGTTGAATATGCCGATGCCGGCGCGCTCTATGCTGTTTTTTATGACGTCGACCGGCGCCTCCACGTCGATGCCCAACTTCTCGGCGATGTCCACGGCCCCGCAAGGCGACGTGAGCCCCCGGGACGCGTGGCGGGCGATGACGACGCCGCACGCGCTGGCGACGACCGACGCCCCCGTGCTTATGTTGAACGTCTTTATGACGTCCATGCCGGTACCGCTGCTCTCCACGATCGGCCCGTCCACGTCGGGGGCGACGGTGTTCGTGTCGTGCTCCAGGATGCTGTCCATGATGGCCCGAATCTCCTCCCCCGTCGGCCCCTTCGCCGTTATGGCCGCGAGAAACGCCCCCTGCTGCATCTCGGTCTGCCTGTTCTCGACGATCTGCAAAAAACAGTCGCGGACCTCCTGATACGAGAGGTCCTCCCCATCGATCAGCCGCGTGACGATAGCCCCGAATCTCTTCATGCTGAACCTCCTCGTCATGTAAAATCGAGCTGCGTGAAAATCTCGTTCCTCTCCAGCCTGCGGAGATCGTCCTCCAGATCGCCCAGGGAGATGCGCCTGACGAGGGAGTCCTCTATCTCTATCGTCTCATCCAGCAGGGCAAGCGCCCTTCTGGTGTTCCCGATCGAGCAGCCGTAGGCCCCGAAAACCCTCAGTTCATGGTAGTGGACCAAGTTCACCGTCTTCACCTCCAGGGAGGCGCCGGTGAGCCCGCTGAAGAAACCGAGCCTGCCTCTTTTCCTCAGAGCCGCCGCCGCGGCTCCGAACGCGTCCCCGCCCGGGCAGCAGGTTACAGCCGCGCTGTACTCCTCGCGCCACGCGCCCCCAGAGGCCAATCTAGCGGCGAAGCCGAGCCCCTCGGCCCTGACCGTCTTCGCCTCGTTCGAGTCGGTCAGGGTTATGTCGTCCACGCCGAGAGACCTCCACAATTTGGCCGTCAAGAGCCCAAGCGCCCCCGCGCCTATTACGAGCAACCTGTCGCCCCTGTCCGGGCACATCGACTCGGCCATGTTTATCGCACACGCCAGCGGCTCGGCCAGCACCGCCCGCGAAAACGGGAGGCCCTCCGGGATGGGGAGGGCTATCCCTCGTTCCGCCCCCCCCCTGGGGATCCTCACAAACTCCTGGAAACCGCCGTCCTCGTGAAAACCGAGTATCCGCATTTTTCCGCAAAGCTGGTCCAGCCCGGACGAGCACTCCTCGCACTCGCCGCAGAACAGCCCGGGGTGGACCACTACCCTGTCGCCCGCGCGGCAGCGCGTGACGCCTTCCCCTATCTCGCTGACGGTTCCGGCGATTTCATGCCCAAGCACGCGCGGCATGGAAAGATCGCGCTGCCCCATGCCGTATGCCTTCCTGTCGGTTCTGCACACACCGCAGACAGCGGTCCTGACTATAATTTCGCCGCGGTCGCAGCGATGATCCCCGGCGTTTGAAATCTCCAATTTGTTTCTGTCGGTCAATACCGCTCTCTTCACCAAAATCTCCCCGGATCGGTTGGCAATCACGGAAGTTAGAAACGCCGATTTATCGTCAA
>JAISZL010000024.1 GCA_031269245.1 Synergistaceae bacterium
GCCTCGTTCACCAGTCCCGCCAGATTCGCTTCCTTGTCGAAGCACGCCTGGACGTGAGTCCGCACCGCGACCGCCACCGCGAGTATCGCCGCCGCGTCGAGCTCGACGAACCCCGCCGCCGTCTTCCAGCGGCAAGTATATTCGGGGTCGATCGTCGCTTGCGGCGTCGCGCCGGTTACGAGCGCTTGGGACTCCCGCGACGTGTCTATCGCCATGCCGTTTACAGCCGTCCCGCCCACCTCCTCGCGCCAACGCGCGGCGGCTATCTCCGCCAGCTTCGCGGCCCGTGCCATCTTCAGATCATCGCCCGGCTCCAAAACCGCATCTCCAATTACACATTCCTCCGGCGCGGCGATTACATCTATTTTCCCCCGCCCCGTGAACGCCGCCTCGAACTCCGCTCCGGGCGTTCGCCCGTCCAGGTCCGGCGATACGGACACATCTCCGTCCTTTATCGTTATCCGGTGGTCGGGCAGTATTCCAAGGTCCGCTCTGTGAGCAGTGCCGTCAATCACTATGTCTCTGTACATTTTTATTCCTCCTGTTATACCAAAAGAAAAGCGGGACGGAAGCCGTAGGCGGAGGTCCCGAGTATCCCGAGACAGTATCAGATATAACGGGTACACCTTCTTGACTGTTCAAACCGTCCGGCGTGCCGTTTGTGGCGTCGAAGCAAGCCCCGGTATCCGGCCATGACGCTTCCGCAAGATCAATGTTGTTATCCGCCGGCATCATTATTTTCCCGTCCGACAACTTCATTAGATCTTGATACTCAGCCATATTGCCCACGAGATCCGCAATCCCGCTCTCCGTGCCGTCGTGATTCCACGACGCGGGGCCTGTCCCGGATTTCGTCGCGCCATTTCCGCCGGTTACCCCAGGGATCCCACTGTCTATGCGCAAACCAGTCTCCCGTGGCATATCATGAGCGCGCCCGAAGTCAGTGTTTCCCCTCGGCTGGTATCCCTGCCGCAAGCACAGCGCCTGCAAAAATCCCCGGATGTATATCGTGGACATCGTCCAACCGGCGCCCTTGTTCTTGCACCCGGCAAGCGCGGTGTCGTGGGTTATGCTCGTCCACTGGGTCATGCCGGGCAGAGAACAGGCCCGGTTTTTCATGTTGCACGCCAGGTATTGCCCGACCAACAGCTCTTTTATCACCGTTCCGTTCTTCAGGAAAGCGGGGTGGACTTGGGTCTCAATCTCCTTAAACACGCTTGCGTTCCACGCGGCGTCGTTGGCGAAATAGTGCCTGTACAATTCCTTGATCATCATCGGCGCGAACCGCCGCATATACGACGGGTTCCCCAAATCGTCGTACAGCACCGTCACCTTGCCGCCGCTGGCGGCTTCCACGGGCGCTCGGAGGGTGTTTCTGATCAATATCGTTACCGTCGCCGGCGTCATCGCTTTCGTGCCCTCTGTGCCGGTTTCGGCTTCGGCGGCGGTGGCTAGGCGGATTATGCCGGAGGTGGACTCGGTCGCGTCCTGGATGGAGAGGCCAAGCGCAAACCACGGGGCGTTCGTCGTGCCCGGGGCGTTGTTCGACGCGGATGTGTGCGAGCTGAGCACTATGTAGAGCGCGCTGTTGTAGACGGCGATATCCAGCGCATTATAGCTGCGCGCCGACGCCCATGTGCCCTTGTACGACCATCCGGGGTCTCCCTTCGGGCCTATTATCTGGTTCAGCTCGCTGTCGATGTACGACTCGTACTTGTTGACCAGCTCCGCAACCCGAGCCGCCAGTTCGGCGGTCATCGTCGCGGCCCAATTGCGGATTATCGCGTAATTCTGCGCGGCTCCCGTCGCGCCCTGGAACGGTTTCCTCAGCGTCAGTGACGTGTCGCTTCCGACTGACTCGATCTCGTATAGGCGGGAATCGTCCATCGTGAACGCGTCCCCGGACTTCACCCCCGCTACGGACCAATGCGTTCCGACACCCAATACCGTTGGGCTCCCCTGTGTCACGCTTACCGTTCCCGTCTTGTACCATTCAAGCCCAACGCTCGCCATCGCCCTCTGTTCCTCCCTCTAAAAACGGGAGGGCTTTGCGTATAGCCGCGAAGCCCTCCTTCATACTCTCCAGTTTCCCAGGACACCCCATCGCCGCCTCGGCGTGCGCCTCCATCTGCTTTTCCACGGGCCACTCCTCGATGTATCGCCTGCGCCGCTCTGCCCGCACCGCATCGTCACTCGGTCTGTACGTCGCCCTCAACGGCTCTCACCTCTCCCTCCCACGTTAGATACGGGAACGCCTCGACCTCGATTTTGTACGCCGCCGGCATGACCGTCGACCACTCCAGCGCTCCGTCCGGCACATCGTATTCGGCGCTGCCTATTCGGACCCTGCACGGCTCCGGCAAACCGGCGAGTGACATGAAATCTTCCCCATCCGCCGTGATCTCCGCCTTGTCCTGGGATACCGGCATGGCGGGGCACTCGCGAGGTGTCGGCTCGTCGCCGGAGAGGTCGATGTAGTGGGTGTCGGGGTTCCAGTCCCCGGCGACATATGGCAGGCTCTCCAGGCTTATGGACTGTCTCGACCCGAAGCGCAACGCCAGTATTCGACTCGTGTCCTGATCGTAGAGCGCCGCCGTCATGTGATTAGCGTCTTCCATAGCGTTCATCCTTTCACCGTTTACATTGGAGCGCGAGGAGGGAAAAATACGTCGCTTGCACTTTGGATGCCAATGCCGGGTTGTCGTTATACGACCAGGATTTACATGTCATCCCTATTTGAAATTTCTCGACTGCGCGTAATATATCCCGGCTGCGGACACGATAGCGTATCTTCTTATTCCGTCCAAGGGGCCACGAGAACCTACCTGCCCATAGCAGACGACGTATTGATGTTCTGCAAACATCTCGGGCGTAGCGGCGGACACCACTATCTCAGAGGGTGTGTTCACCGTATAAAGCCCAAGTGTCATATCCAGCCAGATAGGCTTGCCCACCTCTAGTTCGGAGAGGGTCAATTCCGCTAGCTTTGGCGAAGAGACGTTCCTGTCGTATACGAGCTTCCTATAGGCAAGCGTTACGCCATCGAGCCAGTCATCGCAGTTGGCGTTTATGCCCTCCGGGATGGTCACGGCTCTGTTCGCCAGCCGAAGAGTGTCTATTGATGCCGTCTTGATGTAAGCACCGTCTATCTTCGCGTTTTTTATCAAGCCCCAGTCGACATTTACATTTTTGAGGTTCAGCGTACCGGACACCGTGTCGAAGATGAGCGAACCCGTGGTGGAAGCGCTTCCCGCCGGCACGACGGCGAACTTGTCAGCCATGATGATGAAATTGCCCTCTTTGTTTCCCTGTGTTTCTTTATTGTTGATGACGAATCCCGTTATCCTGTCGTTCACATCCAGTCTCACACCGTACTTCGCTTCGAGAACGCTATCTTTGTCGATTCTTACGCTGGCTTCTTCCTTGAGCCTGGCGTAAATGCTCCCGGAAGGGTTCGCCCCGTCAGAAGCGCTGCCTACCTTGGCCTCCAGGGTTGTCGCCCTCTCGGCTGCGGCGTTGTCCGCGTCAGCGCGGGTCTTCTCCTCGTACTGGATCGCCGCTGTGTTGGATCCGACCTGCGCCGCCAAGATTTCCCTTCGCGTTGCCTCCGCCTCAAGATCCGACACCACCGCGGTGATCTTCTGCGAGTAGTCCGCTCTGTTCCCCTCTATCATCGCCGTAAGCGCCAGGTTGTACTCAGCTATCGCCTTGTTGGTCTCCTCTATCCTGGCCGTCAGTTCCTGCCGTGCCAACACAAGCTTGACTCTGCGCCGGTCCTCTCCCTCCGCTTCGCTCAGGGACCCTTCCAAGTCCGCCTCGGCCAGCCTGTCTATCTGCTCCAACGTTCCCTGATAATCCAGGACCTGCTGGGAGATTTTTCCGCCGAGCGCGTCTATCTCGATCTCCGCGCTGGATATCCGGCTCTCCAGCGGAGTCAGTTCCGTCCTGTTCGCCTTCAAAGAGATGGAGTTCCCAAGCGCGTCGATTGTGATTTCCGCGGAGTCAAGGCGCCGCGTTAAGCTATCTATCGTCGTCTGGTCGGCTTTGAGGCTGATCACCGCGTTCGCCCCGTCTATATTGACCTCGGCCTGAGTTATCCTCATTTGAAGGTTTTGCAGGGCGACGTCGCTCAGACTGCTCTGTCCGGCATTAACGAGCGATATTTCGTATTCCTCGCCCGCTGTCTGCCCCAAACAGATTCGGATACCGGTAACCGTGGAGTTCTTCCAGTCGTCTCCTCCGGCGTCGAGCCCGTGCATGTCAACTTGGACGGAGCGGAACACGGAGGCGCTACCCAGCACGTCCACCCGCTTCATGTGCGAGTCGGAATACCCATGCTCCGCCGTCTTGTACTGAATGCGGCACTTGACGGGAGAGGTCCCGGCGTCCCGCCGAAACTGGATGCCGATGATGTTGTTCGTCTCACCGTCTATTTCCGCGTCAGGGGACGTCATGGAGGGGTTCTCTTCCGTCACGGAATATTTCATGCTCGCGGGCAGTGCTTCCAGCTCGGCGTTCTCCGCCGTCCATCCGTTCAGACTGCCGCTGAACTTCCACTCTTGCGCCACAATGACGGAGCTTATCAGCGATGCCGCCAGCTCATCGACGTAAGTTCTGGTCGCCCGGAGATTGATATTGGCCTCCTGCGCGTCGATTCGCTGCTCCACATCCGTGAGTTGATACCCGGTCTCCGTCTTCAAATCCTCGACGGCGCGGATGACGACCCTTCCCTCTTCCTCATCCACCTCGATCCCGGCCCAGCGGAATACGTCCCGCGCCCTGTCGGACTCGTCGGCAAGACGTAGCACGCCTTGTGAGACGCGCTCAATAGCCGGGGTTATTCTGTCCTGGATCTCGGCCTCGGCGTCCTTGATGCGCCCCAGCAAGTCGGGGAGCAGCACGGCCTTTATCTCTGGAATCTCTATCTCGGTTATCCGGGGCAGATCCTCATTGAAGATCGTCTCAAGCCCCGTCTCTATGGGGTCTATTCTCTCTCCCAGCCCATCAATGGTCTCCCTCAGGTAGGGGTTTGCCTCCAACAGCGCGTCCATATACGCCTCGTGGCTCTCGGGCGCTATGACGCACGGCGTACCCTCAGGGGCGTTGAAATCCGACTTCTGCCCGGTATGGTTGACCGCGCGTATCCAATACCACTTCGTAGCGCCGGAAGCTATAAGCTGGGTGTATCCGTTCGCGGGAGCCGCCGCCTGCCCGATATGGACCGCTTTCTCCCTGTTGTCCTCGCCGGCCTCCCAGACCTCGATGTAAGCCAGATCGACGTCCGGCGGGTTCTCCCATGACAGCCGGGCAAAACCGAACCAGCCCGCGGCGGATAAATTGGCCGGAGCGCTCGGCGCTATACCACTGCCCAAAAGACTCGACTCGTATGCCGCGTAGGCCCAATCCGTTGGGGGCAGGCCGCCGAACACACCCCGAACGCGGACGCTGTAGAGCAGTGTCGTATCCCCCAGCGGGCATTGCGCGGAAGGTTCGGACACGGACACCCTTTCACCCCACAGCCCCTTGTCCCCGCGCTTCCACTCCACATCGTAGGACAGAGGTTTCCTCCCCCTATAGTTCCAGTGAGCCCATAGCTCCGTGACCCAGGAGCCGTTGAGTCCGTAGTACCCGCTTGGGGACATCGCCAGATTTGTCACGCTGTCCATATCTTCCGAGTAGTCGATGATGGGAATGAAGTCCGGCTCGGTGTAAAGCGCCTCTATGTACTCCGTGCATGTCAGCGTGGCGAGCATGTCTCCGTCCCGGCTTATCCGCTGCACCCGGAACGGTTTGGCCGTCCGCCCCACCTCGCCGATGGCGAACACGTCGTATGGGCTGACGCCAGGGGCGGATGACACGACTATTTCGTCCGTCTCGCCTGCCTCGCCCCCGGGGTTGACCACCGACGCGGTTATCCGGCTGTCGTCCTGACGGCGGATCGTTATCTGGTACGAAACCCCGCTCGCGAATGTTACCGCCCGGTCGAGCTTTAGAACGCCGCCGGACACTGAAAGCACCCTGCCGCCCTGCCCCCACCGGGGGATGTCGTGCTGCACGAGCACCACATCCCCGACCTGGCAGGGCAGGGCGTCAATGTCAGCGGAGAATGAGACTGTCCTGAGTATGTATTTGTTCTGGTTGAGCCGGTACATACCCTCCCTGTACGCCCGCTCGAAGTCCGTTATCCCGGTGAGCTGTATGGCCGTAGGGTTAGCGCCCGCTTCCGGCGCGTCAAATCCATCGCCGTACACGGTTATCCGCTCCTGCTCGTAGTTCCTCGCCTCGTTCAGGAACGATATCTCCACCGCGTTAGCGCGGGACTCGATGGGCAAGTGCTCGCCCCCGAAGCTGCCGGCCTGAATGTTGCCCATCGTGAAAAGCTGCGCGGGGTTAGTGTATGGCTGATCCCATACGCAGGATATCTTCGTCCCCTTCAGGAACACCGCGCCCCTCGCCGACGCCGCGACGGCGTTTACCCACTCCCAGAGCTGGCGTGCCTCGTCGACCAGCAGGTTCATCCTCATGGCCGGGCGGTTGTTCAGTTCCCGGTCGTTCCACTCGGCCCACGCCTTGAACATGGGCAGGTCTATGCGGGAGGGTTTCTCGCCGAACACGACGACCTCATTGGACATTTGCCGCGCGCGGACGCACAGGTCGTATATTATCCACGCGGGGTTTCGCGCGTCCTTATTGACCCACTCGCCCTTGTCGTAGACCAGCACATGCTTCCTTGTCTGCTTCCACGTGACTGTGGGCATACCCCCGCTGAGCTGTTCTGTCGCCTTTATCCGCACTCCCACGAGTGCCTTGCCGGGGTGCGTCATAGGCTGCTTCATTATGGCGGATAGCCTCGTCCAAGTTGTGGTGGTTACGCGGTCGATTTTGACCGAGCCCTTCGCGTGCATGCGCATCCTAACGCTGTACTTCCCGGCGTTGGGGTTGACGGCTTTGCGGAAGATGAACGTCAGCGGTTTCGTCTTGCTTGCCTCTATGCGCTTCTTCGTCATCCACGCCGCCCACGAGCCGCCCCCGGCGGGCTTGAGCTCCGCGTCCAGCTCTATCCACTCGCTCTTATTTTTGTTATCCTTGACGCGATACAGGCCGGTCGGCATGTCGATCTGGATTTCGAGGTATTCCGCCACGTCCCCGTCCATGTCTTGAACGGACCACTCGCCGGGCTGATCCGCTACGAGCTCGCCGCCGCTGTTTCTGCCGACCTCCAGGGTGTATTGCGTGTAAACGTCGTCGTATATCTCGTCGAAGCCTGTCACAGCGCTCTGGGTGTTAGTGCCGGGACGAGTCCATGCCACCGCGTCCTGGAAGTTCCCTATGGGGTTGTCGTTGATCCGTATGTCGGAGAACTCGTCTATGGGGCCTTCCCCTCCGCACAGGAGGAGGTGCGGGAATTGCGTGTCCCCCATCTCCATGTCGCCGAGCGGCGTCCCGCCCTCTCCGCTCCCCCTTGAGCGCAAGTAATCCTTGAGCGAATCCACGAAATCCACGTCGGCCGACGTCGTGTCCCCCTCGATCGATATGTGCTGCGAGAGCACCTGTCCCGCCGTCCTGACCGTCCCGTAGGTTATGGGGACCACGCCGCCCTGCGACTGCACGGTCTGAAGCGCGCCCCATCTGTATGATTGCTCGTCGCGCTCCTGTTCGATCTTCGGCGCGAACGCGTTGGATATGAGCTGTCCTCCGAGCATGAGCGTGAGTCCCGCCGCGAGCTGCCCGGCTATCGCGGAGCCCCCGAACATAGCCGCGACCGCTGGACCTACGGCGCCGAACGAAAACACCGCCAGCGCTATGCCCGCAAGTATCGCGAACGGATTCTTGCCGCCCTCGCCGCCCCTCAGCGCCGGGCAGACGGACACGTAGTCGCCCGGCTTTAACTGGATCTCATTCAGATCGCCCGGCTCATAGACCCTGCCGTTCACGGAGACGCGCCACTCCTGCCCTTCACGCGGCGGCGCGTTCACCTCCAGAAACGACGCAAGGCTTTGCCCCGCGTGCGCCTCTGTCGTGATAACCGTCCTGCTTGACAGGTCGAACGGGTTGCTGACCATCGTCAGCGTGACGTTATTATCCTGCTTCTTAATCACCGGAAGATAGCTCATAAACTCACCTCATCAGGTAAAACCACGCAAGGCGTGTAAAACCCTTCTATCCTGTGCCGCCAGCACGGGGAGTCGATCCGCTCTATGACCGCCCCGGTCTTCTCCCGCACGTGCAGGAATTTCCCATCCTCGACATACGCTCCGACGTGGTTCACCAGCGGGCTGTTGAAGCGTATGGCGACCACCGCCGGAATGGGTATATCCGGCGGCTCGTGCCGCCTCCACCTGGGACGCTCTCCGTCTACGAGCCCCTGAAAACCCTCTGAGTCATGGCAGTGGATAATGTAGTCCGGCAATATGACGCCTTCCCGCCGGAAGACTTCGAGGACGAGCCCCCAACAGTCGATTCCGCCCGGACCCCTGCCCATGTCCGCGAACGGGACGCCCACGAGGTCAGCGACGAGCATCGTATAGGCCCCCCATAGGAATTCCCGGCTCGCCTCCGAATCGCCTCGCGTTGCCCCTCGCGCGGCAAGCCTTGAGGCTCTTGTCGCATGTCGTCAGATCGGACACCGCCATGCACTCCGGTCCCTTGTACTGAAACGGGCAGAAGTTCTTCAGGAACCTTCGCGCTGGTATACGGCGGAGCAGGTTCACGGCGCCGGATAGCGTAAACGTCACCCAATCCTGGTCGTAGCTGGTTGAGTACACCGTGAACTCCTCGTCCGCCACAGGCGTCGTCTCATCGAGGTGCGAGGACATGACGACCATCATCCTGACGGTCGCTCCCACCCCGCCACCGGACTGCTCAAGGTATCCTTCCACTGTTCGCGTGACGTTGGACACCCGTACCGCGAAGCGCGGCAGTTCCCCGTCGGAGTTCTGCACGGGCGAGTCCATATCGAATGGGAACGCAACCCACGTCTCGCCGTTCCACACGATATCCTCGGAGTCACTGCATAGCCGCAGCACGATTCCGGGTTTGATCGATATCTCCAGAAGCATGATCCACGCGGTGTCGGAGAATATCCTGTTTTTCTCGAACTTGGCTATCTCTGAAAGGTTCAGCATGGCGTCACACCTGCTCCAGCGTGACGGTCACGTTATAGTAGTCGTGGGACTGGCTTGCTCCCTTGATCTCCCCCTTGAAGCGCACGTTAAAAACAATCCCTTCAGCCGGGTGCGTCCACGAGAAGGAAACGGCGCCGCCGCGCTTTTGGTCGTAGAACGAGCGCAGGGTGCGATAGTCCGCGCCGTTCATGTACTCCCAGGACAAGCGCCACGTCCTCCTCGCCCTGGTGAACCTCGCCCTTGTCTGAACGATGCCGCTCTCGAATTCCGTGCGGATCGATGGGTCTTCCGTGGATTCCTCGCAACCGCTTGGAGACTGGACGTTTGGGTAGTCGTTCGGCATGGTGCGCTCTACCTCCTCTGCTTCAGCATTTGGGCAATTTGTCCATTGCTCGCGATATTTTCAATGACGGCGTTCACTATGATCTTGTTGGTCCCCTCATTCCATTTTGTGCTCGTTTGTTTCGCGCTGACCGCTCCGTCGCTCTTGTTCTCGACGTTGAGAACAACCGTAGGAGCTTGAGCCGTCCGGTTCTCCCGCACTCTCGCCTGACTCGCCTGAACGCCGAGGTCTCCGTTGGGCATTCGCTTCAGCGGAAAAATACCCTCCGCGCCGTCTTCGCCCATAAGCCCCATGCCGTTTCTCATAGGGAAAATCGTTGGGCTTGACACGACGCCGCCGGAGGCATATTTTTTGATGTAGTTGCCCTGGTCGATCACTCCGCCGCGTGCGAAACCGAAACCGCCGAAAAGCCCGCCCAGCAATCCTCCTGTGCCTCCCGGACCGAAGAGAAGCTGATTCAGCGACCATTTCACCATTTCGCGCCCGATATCCTCAAGAACCCCGCCGAAGTCTTTACCGTCGACTATGGCGTCAACGAGCCCCTGATGGAGAATGTTTGTCCATTCCTCTGTTTTTTCCCTGAGTTCATCGATGGGTTCTTTGACATTATCCAGCGCGTTTTGCGCTATCTCAGCGACAAGCGGAAACTCGACGCCAAACTTATCAATAATAGTTTGGAGGACGGATTTATACTCATCCAGTTCGATTTCCCCTTCTCCGAAACTATCAGTGAGTTCCCTGACGGTTTTGTCCATCTCATTCGCGGTCACACTTTGGAGTTCGGCGTAACGATCTTTCCATGCCTCCGTTCCCTCGGCGAGCCCCGCTATTTCCTCCCTGAGTAACTTGGCGTACCCAACAGACTCAAGAAACCCCTGATTAAACTTCCACGCAACATCGGACCACTTCTGGTCATAGGCGGATTTTTCAATCGATTCGATCTGCGACTTTTTGGCCTCCCGCAGATCCGGGTTCTCGATCTTCTCCACTTCCTCCTTGTAGAGCCTAATTGAGGATATCAAATCATCGAAGTCCACTGACGACGATTTGAGGCGGTCACTGAATTTTTTCAGGGTCGAATCGTGAATTCTGTCCTCAATGGATCGGATGGCGTCCTCAATGGCGATCCATTCAGGGGATAGATCGGCGAACCGCTTTTGCAGTTCCTTCAGCTCTGGAAGATATTCCTCTCCGGTGATTCCCTTGTATGTCACCTCGTCCTGTATCTTCGCGAGACCGCCGGAGTGTATCTCTTTCAGAAAGTCCTTGATTGCGCGCCAATTTTCGTCGAGCAATTTGGTTTTGCCCAGCATCTTTTCAAGGGTAGGCAGAAAATTCGCTCCGTCTTTGTTGAGGTAATTGATCTGATTGCGCATGTCCTCAATCATCCGTTGGATCGCGGATTTGCCGGTGCCAGTGCCGGTACTTACATCGGGACTTACATCATACACACTTCCAGCTTCTTTAGAGCGCAACAACTCAACCATAGCGGATCCTATCTTCATTTCACGCTGATATTTATTTTCCAATTCCGCAATGTTTTGTTTTGCGGTTGCAATTTTTTCTTCGGTCTTGGCCAAGTCGTCGGTAATTTGCCTATACGTGCCACTTGTCATGCTTCGCATAGAAGCGCTCAAACCTAGAAAATCGCTCTTATTGGACACTGATTCCTTACGTCGTTTCTCAAGCGCTTCGCGTTGCTCTACCAATGCACGCAAGTCTCTATTAGCGCCACTTAAGGCGTCGTTGAGTCCCATCAGTTCCTTTTGATGCTTGTCTACTTCCGTTCTCATCTGTTCCGTTGTGTAATTCGCGAAACTCCTATTGACACCCAGTATGGCAGCCTGAGTTTTCCCAGCTTGCTCCGCGACATCAGACATACTCTTCTTGAGCGCGATGAACATGCCTATTCCGAACCCCGTCGCCAAAAGCGTCGAAAATATCCCCGCCAGCGACGTGAAAGCGGTCACATTGGCGACGACCGACTTTCCGAGCAAAGGGAGCACGTTCGAGAGGGTTTTCAGTTTTTCAAGTATAGATGTAATTGACAGCAACTGCGAGATGAACGTCACGAACTTATAAGTTATTATCCCACCCAAAACCGCGCCCAGCGTATCGGCGTGACCGGCGACGAATTTCAATCCCAACGCGAGCTTTTCGAGCACACCAGCGGCAAGATCACCGATAACGATTTTAAACCGCTGTACCGTGTCAGTCTTGAGTGCGGATATCAACTCTTCAATCGCTTTTCTCAGCCTGACAAACGCCCCGAAATCCGCGTCCATCTCGAAAAAATCGCGCCAAGCGACTTTGAGAGCCTGCAGCGCGCCGCCGAGCGTATTGCGCGCCGCGGTCGCCGCGTCTTTATACCTATCCTCCAGCGCTTTCAGGATTACTTCCTGCGCCTTCGCGACCTGCCCGGTCTCTGCGAATGACTTGATGAGTTTTTTCTGCGATTCGCTGAGCCTCACGCCTGAACGCCCAAGAGAATCCATGCCCTGTAACGGCTGATCCAGTGCCCGCCCCACCATCTGAGCGGCGCTGTTCAAGTCCATTTTCAGCGCCTCCGCCATATCGATGATAGCGGCGTTCGCCCGCTTGAACGTGTCGCCTTTGACGTTGCGGAATGTCAGAAGGAGCGTCGACATCGAGGTTATGGCCTCGTCCGAATGAACGGTCACACCCTGGAGTTCTTTGGCCATCGTCTTTATCTCGCTCGCGGTTATGCCGGCCGCGTGCCCGGTGGCCTTCAATGCCGCTTCCAAAGCGCTGTCGGCGCTTTCGCTTTCAGTGGTTTCCCTGAGGATAGACCCGATGAACGATTTGACGCCGCGAAAACTCAGATATGCGCCGAGCATCCTCTTGAGCCATGTCATTATCCCGGACGCTGATTTCCCGACCGCGCTTTCGTGTTTCTGGACGCTCTTCGATGCTTGATCCATTGCTTTATCGACATCGCCGCCGAATTTTTCAAGCTCTTTGCCCGCTTGGTCGAGTTCTTTCGAGAGGTCGTTCAAACTTTGCTGTCCAGATTTTGTCTTGTAAATCCCAGTATTCTGGTTTTCTTCGATAAATGCCTTCGCCTCCTTGCGGAGGTCGTGATAACCAGCCATGATGTCGTTCAGGTATTCTTTGAGCCGCGAGAGGCTGCCGAGATGCTCTTTCGCCGAGTCAAGCCCGCTGAAATCGGCGCTCTTGGCAAGCTCTTTCAATTGGTTGGAGGCCACAGAGCTATCGTCCCGCAAATGCTTCATCCCATTGCGGATGTCACCCAGCGACCGGGTGACGTCAGATGCCGCCTGTCTGACTTTCGCCGCGCCTTCTATCGCCCCCGACGGGTCGAACACTACACCTAACCTGGCTTCGTCGCTCAATGCTCTCACCTGCCCTTACAACAAAAAAGAGAGGCCGGAGCCCCTCGTGATTGCGCTGATTATCCTGCTTTACGCTGGTTTCTTGACCTGTTCGGCTCCTTCTTCGCTTTCGCCGAAATCGAGTTGTTTTGTCCTCATGAGCGTATCGATATACAGCAATCTATGGTCCAATGCCTTGCTCTGTTTCGCGTTGCGGATTTTGCTTTTTTCGACATGGGAGCGAACCTGTGTCAATTCGTCGCGGTCCATTGACTCTATGTGCCTGTACGCCCATTTTTGGATGCTCTTGATCCAAACAGAATAGACA
>JAISZL010000037.1 GCA_031269245.1 Synergistaceae bacterium
TGAAGCGCGGCTGGAGCTTGGGAAAAATACGGGCGGCGAGCGAATGACATGAAAAAAACAGTCCCGATCTACGACAAGATAGATGTTTACCGGCTCCTGAAATATCTTCGCGAGTGGAACTCAAATTATTACATCGCCGCCGTCATCGGTATCCAGTGGGGGCTGCGATGCTCGGATATCCTGGCGCTGCAAGTAGGCGACGTGGTCGCCGGCGAGGGATCTCGAATCCAAATCATTGACCGAGTGAGGCTGCGGGAAATCAAGACCGGGCACGAGCGCCATATTCTCGTCACGGAGGAGATGAAAGACGTGCTGTACGAGCACATAAAGGGCTCCGGCACTCCCGTGGACATGGGCGCGCCTCTTGTGTTATCGCGCAATAAGAACAAGGGCAAGGCTAAGCCATTGTCTAGATACCGTCTCTGGAGGGTTGTTTCCAACGCGGCGCACAGGCTCGGGATAAAAGGCCCAATAGGCACGCATAGTCTCAGGAAGACGTTCGCGTATCAAGCGTGGCGCGACGGCGAGCGCGTTGACGTGATACAGAAAGAATTCGGGCACGCTTCCGTGGACACAACGCACAGGTACGCATGTATCCCCGACGAGCGCCAAGACGGCCTTTATAAAAAAGTGAGCTTCGCCTTCCCTTCCAAACGCGGGAGGGGTAAAAACCGAAGCGGCAAACCGGGACCGGAGTCACGATTCGAGGGAAACGCTAAAAATCCCTGACCTATGTTATTTTCTACGTGCCGCGTCATACGTCGCGATGTCATAACGCCTTGCCCCATCCGCCTTTTCGCTCACTGGAGCTAACACTACACAATAGCAGTTATGTAGCGTTGGGGTAATAGGGAGGCCACCTCGATTCTTTGCGGTGATAGCAAGGTTTGACCCGCGTTGTGGGTCCTCCCGGCAATCCAAAAAAGTGCGGGTCTGCGAGGTTCGAAGCTTAGTTAGATTCTATTTACTTTTTGACCACTTCGGTTTCTCTCCGATTTGACAAGGGGGTGATTGACATGACCTGGCGTTAAAAAATCAACTATAGTTTACGGTTTATACAGACGCGAAAACCCCTCCAGGATATCCCGAAGGGGTCTCGCGCGTTCAGGCGTGGGGTGCCCGAAACAACGCTGACCACGCGGTTAAAGAGGAACCACGCGTCTACTCGTATTATATTAGCGTTGGAACTGAACCCGGAATACGTTGACATGGCCGTCAGGAGGTGGCAGGACTATACATCGAGATCGGCAACACTATCAGGAACAGGTAAATCCTTCGACGCGGCCGCCAGGGAGCGGATTGGCAAACATGGCTGACAGCGAAGGGTTCTACCCGAAGCAGGTAATCGCGGATCTTTTTAATATCACGGAGCGCCGCGTCGAGCAGCTGGCGCAAAAGAAGATCATTCCCAAGGTCGGCAGAGGGCTTTTCGACCTCGGCCCAACCGTAAAAGCCTACACCGCATACCTGCACGGATTGAGAAACGGAGCGATATCGGCAGACACCTCAGAGTTGAACCAACGGCTGAAGCAAGCGCAAACCGAGGAACGCGAGGCGAGGGCCGATATGGCGAAGCTCGATCTGTCGGTTATGCAAGGCCGGCTTCATGAGGCCGAACACGTCAAAAAAATCATGACCGACATGATCGTTGCCTGCCGGTCGCGGCTTCTGGCGCTGCCTTCGCGGGCATCTACGGTCTTGGTCAACATGTCGGAGCCGACGGATATAGCCGAATACCTGCAAGGGCTGGTATACGCGGCGCTGAACGCGCTCTCGGAGTATGACCCCGAGCAATTTAACGAGATGAACGACAAGTACGTCCCGCCGCACGCCGAGGATGGCTGATCGCAATGGGGGTTAAAAAAACTCTCGAATTGCTGTGCGAGGTAATGCGGGTTTTCAGTCCCCCCCCAGCTATGACCGTGTCCCAATGGGCCGAGAATTACCGATTCATCGCCCCTCCCGCGGCGGAGCCGGGGCAGTGGAAAAACGAGAGGATGCCGCACTTAGTCGAGATTATGGACGCTATGGGCGACCAGCGCATTCCGATTGTCGTTGGGATGCTCGCGTCTCAGAGTGGGAAGTCGGAGGCTTGTATCAACACGATAGGACGGCATATCCATCTAGATCCGACATCCATACTGCTGATCCAGCCCACTGATTCCGGGGGGAAAGGCTTCTCGAAAGAGCGCATCGCTCCAGCCGTATGGGAAAGCCCGGTGTTGAGGGAACGCGTGTCCGATCCCAAGACGCGGAGTGGTGACAACACTATCCAGTACAAGGAGTTCCCCGGGGGGTTCCTCGCGATCGTCGGATCGAACGCGCCGGCGGGGTTGGCGTCCCGCCCCATCCGGGTCGTAATCGCGGACGAGGTGGACCGCTATGAAGCGAGCGCGGGGACCGAAGGCGACCCTGTGGCGCTTGCCGAAAAACGATCGACCACGTTTTGGAATAGGAAACTGATAATGGTCTCCACCCCCGGCGAGGAGGGCACGAGCCGAATAGCCCCGGAGTACGAGAAATCGACGATGGAACGATGGAACCTCCCCTGCCCGAGGTGCGGCGAGTACCAGCCTCTTGAATGGTCAGGATTGCTATTCAAGGGGCTCCCGCAGCCAGTTTATCAATGCGCTGAATGCGGCGAGGCGAGCGGTGAGCACAAGTGGAAGGGACAGAAGGGGAAGTGGGTAGCGGCCCACCCGGGGCGCGAGACGCGGGGGTTCCACACGACCGCGCTCATATCGTTCTTCGTCAGTTGGAAAAAACTTGTAACTGAGTGGATGAAGGCGACCGACGAGTCGGCCAAGGGCAAAAACGACCTGCTTCAGGTTTTCATCAACACACGCCTCGCCGAGGTCTGGATCACGCCATGCGAGCGGGTTGAAGAGGACGAGATCATAAAGCGCAAGGAACCGTATGTCCGCAGGGCTCCATCGGGCCAGCCTTTTCCCTGCGACGTGCCGGACGGCGTCATGATACTCACCGCTGGCGTCGACATCCAGGACAACCGCGCGGAGATAGAGGTGGTCGGCTGGGGGGTGGAGTGGGAGTCATGGGGAATAGAGTACCATGTCATATACGGCGACCCAGGCGGCAAGGAATTCTGGGACGACCTAGACAGGCATCTGCTGCGCAGATGGGCCTATGGGGATGGCAGGGAAATTGGGATAACCACGGCTTGCGTCGACAGTGGCGGGCATTTCACCAGCGACGTCTACAGGTTCACTAAACCCAGGGAGTTTCGCAGAATATACTCCATCAAAGGGCAGGGCGGAGTCGGAGTTCCAGCGGTCGCCCGCGCCACACAGAACACACGCAACCGCGCGATGTTGTTTATATTGGGAGTCGACGAAATCAAAGGAAAGGTTCTGTCCAGCCTCAACATTCGCTCACCTGGTCCAGGGTATTGCCACTTCCCCCTCTCCGTGGATCTCGACGACGAACACCGGAGGGGGTACACAGACGAGTATTTCCGGGGGCTGGTATCGGAGCGGCGCATTATCAAATTCAATAAGGGGTTTAAGAAATACGAGTGGGAGAAGAAGAGCGGCGTCCGCAACGAGCCGCTCGACTGCCGCGTCTACGCGAGGGGCGCTCTCGCGATACTCAACCCCAGGTTCGACGAGCGCAAAAAAATGTTGGAGAGATCGCGTGCCGCCCCGATGGCAAGAACCGCCGCGGACTCGGCAAAGCAAACGGACCCATCGGCGGCGGCCGGCCGCAAGCAGGGGCGAAGGCGCGGCCGGAGCAGCAAGGGAGTGAGTGTCTAATGACGGAGGTGATCTTATGTGGCGATGACGGAGACGAGGAAGGCATATACTCGGCGGCGCCTGGAGCTGTATCTCGAAGCGGAGGAGATGATATTGAAGGGACAGTCATACAATATAGGCGGCAGGTCGCTCACCAGACCTGATCTCGCGGCGGTGCAGAGCGAGATACGAAGGCTGGAGGCGATCGTTGGCAGCGACGGCACCAGAAACAAGACGTTCAGGGCCGTTCCAAGGGACCTGTGATGAGGCGGGCCTTCGGAAGACTGCTCACCCGCCTCGGCAGGGCCGTCAGCGGTGAGCGGGGCAATACTGGCAAGGCGAGAAACAGCGGCTACTCCCACCACGGCGCGAACACCACTAAAAAAAGCCTCATCGGCTGGCTGTCCAGCAGCCTCAGCGCGCATGACGACATCGATAGGAATATTCTGAAACTCAGGGAGAGGTCCCGAGATCTCTATATGGGCGGAGCCCTCATCGCGACCGGCGCGCTGAAAACGATGAGGACCAACGTTATCGGTCCTGGGCTGACGGTAAAGCCATCGATAAAAACGGACGTGCTGGGCATAACCCCGGAAGATGCCGACAAATGGCAGCGCATAGCGCTGAACGAATTTCAGCTCTGGGCAGACACAGTCGACTGTGACGCGGCGCGCCAGAACGACTTCGCCGACCTGCAGCAACTCGCGTTCCTCGCGTGGCTGATGGACGGCGACGTGTTCGTCGCGCTGCCGCTGATCCCGAGACACGGCGACCCCTATGACCTTCGCGTAATGCTGATCGAGGCCGACCGGGTGTGCGACCCGCCGAACGCCGACCCATCGAAGCCTATATTTCAGGGCGTCGAGACCGGGGAAAACGGAGAGGTCGTAGCGTACCACGTCTGCGATCAACACCCCGCATCCGGTTATTCCGGTCTCGCCGCGCACAAGGAGTGGAAGCGGGTCAAGGCGTTCGGAGACAAGACGGGGAGGCGGAACATGCTGCACGTCATGGAATCCGAGCGCATAGGCCAATCCAGGGGAGTGCCGGTTCTGGCGCCCATCATCGAGGCGGCGAAACAGCTTGGGAGGTATACCGAGGCGGAGTTGGTGGCCGCCGTGGTCGCGGGGATGTTCACCGTGTTCTTATCCACAGAGGACCCCAATACCCCTCCGGGAGAGAGCTCGATACCGTTCGACGATCTGGTGGACGCCGATGACGATACGACCGTGGAACTCGGCAACGGGTCGGTCGTCACTCTGGGTCCGAATGAAAAGGCGCAGATCGCGGACCCCGGGCGGCCTTACGCGGGGTTCGAGGCGTTCGTCAACGCGATATGCCGCCAGGTCGGTGCCGCGCTGGAACTGCCATACGAGATCCTGGTCAAGCAATTCAACTCCAGCTACAGCGCCTCGCGGGCATCTCTGCTCGAAGCGTGGAAGATGTTTAAGACTCGCAGATCGTGGTTTGTAAAGGATTTCTGCCAGCCGGTTTACGAGGAGGTTATAACCGAGGCGGTGGCAAAAGGGAGGCTGTCCGCGCCCGGATTCTGGGCGTCCCCGGAGATGCGGAAGGCGTGGTTATGCGCCGAGTGGTACGGTCCCACACAGGGGCAGATAGATCCGCTGAAGGAGGTCAATGCCTCGAAAATCAGGGTAGAACAGGGCTTTTCCACCCGAGCGAGGGAGACGTCCGAGCTCACCGGCGGCGATTTCGAGTCGAATGTGCGGCAGCTGGAGCACGAGGAGAGCCTCTTGAAATCCGCTGGGTTGTCGTCGAAAGGAGGTTATTCAGACAGTGGCAATAACGAAGAAAGCGAAGGAAAAGCAGGGGGAAACGCCGTTCTGGACGATGAGGACGACGGCGGCGAGGAATGAGACCGGAGGGGAGGATGCCGTCGGCGAGATACAGATATATGGTTATATCGCCGAAGAAGCCTGGTGGGACGATGACACCTCCCCGAAGTCCTTCTCCGACGAGCTGAAAACACTCGGAGATATCAAAACTCTCCGCGTTTATATCAACAGCTACGGCGGGCATGTTTCGGCCAGCTCCGCCATCTACTCCATCCTGAAACGGCACCAGGCGAAGGTCATCGTCCACATCGACGGATTCGCGCTATCCGGGGCATCTATCATCGCGATGGCCGGTGACACGGTAATCATGCCCGGCAACTCGATGATGATGATCCACAATCCATCCGAGTGGGCCTTCGGAGATTCCCGCGATCTCAGAAGAGAGGCTGACGCGCTCGACAAAACGAGAGATTCTATGATCGCCGTTTACCACGATAAAACTGGATTGCGACGCGACGAACTGATTCAAATGCTAGACGATGAGACCTGGTTCACCGCCGACGAAGCGGCGGCAAAGGGGTTCGCCGATATCGTCGAAGAGCCCCTTATGGCCGTGGCATCCGTGAAACCCGGCATCCTGGCGGTTAACGGTGTGGAGTTCGACTTGACCGGTTACCGCAACACGCCGGAAAAACTGAAGAGAGAAATGGAGGGACATGGTATGGACGACACGAAGAACATGAAACCGCACGCCACGGCGTCTATTAATACCGTTCAAGCGGAGCCTGACGCGCCTCCGGCGTCCGGGCGGGGAGACGGAAACACCTCGGCGGAAGAGATGGCGAGGGCGGTTCTTGCCGAGCGCGAGCGGATAAAGGCGCTTGATAGCCTGCTAATCCCCGGCGCGGAGGATATCATCGCTAAGGCGAAATACGAGACGGGGGCGTCTCCCGAACAGATCGCCGTTGAAATCATCAAGGCGAGCAAGCAGGTTGGGATCACCTTGCTTGAAAACAGGAAAACCGACGCCGCCGAATCGGGGGTGAACAGCCTCGCGTCCACCAACAGCGGCGCGGGACTCGAAGGGACGGGTTCCGCGGATGAAAAAGCCCGGGCGCTCAAAGAGGCTATAGAGAAAGGCAGGGAGGGTAAATGAGCAGAGAATTGATGGGAGACATCGGGGGGAGCTCGCGGGACAATCTCATAGCCGGATCGCGCTTTCCCATCCAGCACAAGGGCGTACAACTGGCCGCCGGGCAGGGAGCGCTGCGGAGGGGGACTGTATTGGCGATCCTCGCCGCCGGCACGGCGGTCGCTGTCGATTCCTCTCACACCGTCACGGTGGGACAGACGGCCGTGCCGGATAGGAACAAGCCCGACTGCATCTTGGCGGAGGATATCGACACGGGCGGTTCCGCTGGAGGGAGCCCCATAGACGCGGTGGCGTACAGCGCGGGGTATTTCATCCGGGGTTCTCTTATCTTCGGCGGAACCGACACATGGACCGACCACGAGCTGGAGATGCGCAAGCTCAACATGCACTTGAGCGCATCGGTTGACAGGGAAGGAGGGATTCACTGATGGCCGGAGTTGTATCTATGGACGAGACCAGGACTATGATAGAGGCGGTACGGGACATTCCGCCGCTGCCGACCTTTTTGAGGAGGACGTTTTTCGGAGGGGGCAACAAGACATTCCTCACGGAAAATATCGACTTCGACTACTACAAGGGCAATCTGGCGATGGCTCCGTTCGTCGCTCCGCGCGTCGGCGGGATCCCCATGGAGCGGGACGGTTTCGAGACGCGGACACTGAGCGTGCCGAAGATCTCGCCGGAGCGCGTCATAACACCGGACAACCTCGACAAAAGAGGTCCGGGCGAGGCGATCTATTCCTCCAAGACGCCGGAACTGCGAGCGGCGGAGCTCCAGGCGGAGGACTATAACTGCCTCGACCGCGCCATATCGCTGCGTGAGGAGTGGATGTGCCGGGAACTGCTCTTTAATGGCGAGATCGACATCTCCGGGGAGGCTAATTCCGGCGGTAAAGTCGAGTTCCACGTGGACTATAAGTTCACGAACAAGGTTATTCTGACAGGGGCAAACCTTTGGACAAACGCGGCGGCCAAACCGTTTGAACAAATGATGGCGTGGCGCAAGGACATAGTCGAGAAGAGCGGCACCGACCCCAATGTGTTGCTGATGCGCTCCGAGACGGCGATGACGCTCATCAACCACGCGAATTTCCAGAAGTATTACGACATCCTGCGCTATAACTTCGGGAACATCGAGCCGGTGATAAAGGAACCGCTCGTGCGCTTCTTCGGGCATCTTCCACTGGTCGGCGCCGACATTTACACCTACGACGCCTCATTCATGGATCCCGTTGCCAAAGAGATGACGCCGTTCATCCCCGACAACACGGTTTTGCTGGCATCCACGACGGCACAGGGGCGCATGTTCTACGGAGCCGTTACGTTTCTCTCCGGTGGCAGCTTCCACACCGTATCGATGCCGCGTGTGCCGCAGGTATTCTCGGATGAGGACTCCTCCACCAAAACCTTGCGCCTGAGCGCACGCCCGCTGCCGATGCCCGTAAACGTGGACGGTTGGGCCGTGAGGGTGGTGGCGTGATGTTCGAAGTCGTCAAAGGCGTGAAGGTATCGCTCGGCGGGAAGATATATGAGCCCGGTGATGAGATAACCCCCCCGGAGGCTGACGCCGAGCGGCTGCTGCGAATAGGGGCGATATCTGAGATTCCCGAAGATGACGGCGGTAACGGCGAAGACGCGGGCGGATATGATCCCGGCGGCGCGGAGGCGGTGCGGGACGACGGTCAGGGGGTGACGGGGGATGACGTCGAGGTATCCGCCGCTGGAGGAGATATTCCCGGCGCTGAAACCGGCGAAGGCGCGGGAGACGCGGCCGAACCCCAAAAATCTCAAAGACGCCGTCAGAAGTGATCTGAGCGAGAACGCGGTCTGGTTCAACAGCTCGGAACTGGCCGGGTATCACGTAATCAACGGCGCCGGCATCCTCTGCGTTTTCGACCGGTATGAGGCGGTCCTGGCGACGGGTTCTGGGCGCGCCACGGACAAGGGTGCCGCGGTCAAGGCTGGATTGCAAAGCGACCTGTACCTCCTGTTTATCCGGGCCGACGAGTATGGCGGCAATCCAAGGGTCGGACAGGAGATAACGGTCGACGGCCGCAAGCTGCGCGTGAAGGGCCACATCCTGTACGACGGCGTGTACGAAATAACGCTGGAGGGGGATGCGGCGCGATGATATCGCTCGATATTTCGCTGAACGAAGATCAATTGCGCCATGTCCGGGACTCCCTGCTCCATATTCCAGGCGCGGCGAACAGGGCCATAGCGCGGGCGATAAACCGAGCGGTCGAGGGAGCGCGGACGGACACGGTAAAGGCGATCTGCACGGAGTACACGATAAAACCGACCGACGTGAGAAAAGCCATCCTCATCAAAAGGGCGAAGCCGAACAAACTGGAAGCTCAGATCATATCGACGGGCAGTCCGATCCCCTTATTCAAGTTTAAGGTCAACCCCAAGTCAACCAGATCCAAACGAAGAGTGGTTGCGAGCGTCAAATTTGGCAGCGCCGTCACGCTGCCACCCTACATGTTCATACAGAAAATGGGGACTGGCCGTGTAGGGGTGTTTTCCAGAAAGAATAATGAGACGAACGAAATTTCTGGCCGAATGCCAATAACGCAAAAATACGCGCCCTCTTTCCCTCAAATGCTCGGCAACGAAGAAGTGCTCAAATACGTTGAGATGAAGGCGTACTACAGGCTCGACAAGGAGCTGGGGCACCAGGTCCGATATCTTTTTGGAGGTGGAAGATGATCCCTTTATTGACGTGCGACGCCATAGAGCGCCTCTTGCGCGAGCGGTTCGCCGGCGTCGAGCTTCCGTCGCCCGACGGGACCGAGAGCTCTGTCAACATTTTTCAGATGAACCTCCCTCAGCCTCGCGCGCAGACGATGAGACCCCGGAGGCATGACGAGGATGGGAATGAAATACCTCCCCGCGCCGAGGACGATGCCCCCCTCGAGGAGGGCGGATACTCTCGCGGCGAGGCTCGAGCAATATTTCCGGCGATAGTCGTCAGGCCCGTCAAATTCATCGGCGCCGACGAGGCCGATTTTTGGGGAATGCTGACAGTCGTCTTGAGCGTCGGAGCTTTCGACGAGTCGCCGGAGTGCTCCGAGGGAGTGAAGCGGGTTTTGAACATCATGGAGCGGTGCCGGCAGCTTTTTGAGAAGGAGAGAATACTTGAATCCAGATACAAGATAAACCTGCCCGTCCAATACGAGCTCTACGACGAGTCCGTGCGCCCGTTCTGGTTCGGCGAGATGATCACCGAATGGCGCGTCAAGGCGCTGGTTCAGGAGCTCGATCCGCGTAACGACTTCCGCCTGGAGAGCAAGGCGCTAATTTATTACGACAGGGAGTGAAAAACATGGCAAAAAAGAACGCGGGCGACCCGCTAGACGGGGCCGCCGAAAACATAGCCTCGGACGAAAACAGCGAACCGGGCGCGCCGGGGGAACCGACCGGGACCTCGGCCCCGGCGGCATCGGATCAGCCTCAAAACACCGAACCCGTAATCTACTGCGGGCCGACCCTGCCAAGAAAACTGGTCTCGATGACCATCTACAGGGGCGGGCTCCCGGCAAACGTCGCCTTGATCGCGGAGGAGAACCCAGATATAAGCAAACTGATAGTGCCCGTCTCCAAGTTGAGCGAAACCCGGAGAAAGATAGACATATCCGGGACGGAGGAGAACAGGCTGTATCAGGTGGTACTGCAATTGAGGAGGTCGATTTGATTGGCTTACCAGCATGGCGTCTACGTGTCGGAGGTCCCCACGTCGCTGATCTCTCCCGTGCCGTGCGACAGCGCGATCCCCGTTTTCGTGGGGACGGCCCCCATACATCTGTCGCAGACGGGCCTGGATGATCTAGGCAAGAAGGTGAACTACCCCATTTTAACCTACCAGTATGACGAGGCCGTGAACAAGCTCGGATTCGCGCGCGGCGGCGACAGGTGGCGGAAGTACACGCTGCCGCAGTGCATATACTCTCAGTTCGCCCTGTTCGCGGTCGCCCCGGCGATATTCATCAACGTCCTGGATCCGGGGGTGCACAAAACCGCCGTCGCGAGGGCGCCTTACGTTATAAACGACGGACAGGCGGTACTTGGCGAGGATGTCATACTCGATTCAGTCGTTGTCACCACCGCGAACAGCGACGGGGCTCCGGCGCTCGTCGCGGGGACCGACTACTCGCTCGGATGGAACCGCGACGGCAAGGCGGTGCTAAACGCGATCGAGGGCGGCGCTCTGGCGGCGTTACCCAGCGCGTGGGTCAGGTTCAACATTATCGACCCCACGCTGGTAACCGAATACGACATTATCGGCGGCTACAACACCCAGACCCAGTCTTATGAGGGATTGGAGCTGATTAACGGGATTTTCCAGAAATACCGTCTCGTTGTCGGCGAGATCGTGGTCCCGCGTTTCAGCCAAAACGCCGCGGTCGCCGCCGTCATGTACGCGAAGGCGGACTCGGTGAGCGGCGTGTTCAAGGCGATGGCGATGGTCGACATCCCCTCCGGCTCCGAAGGGGTGAGGGATTACACCGAGGCTCCGGAGTGGAAGAATCAGAAGAACCTGACCTATGACAAGGAGATAGTGTTCTGGCCGAAGGTCCGCCTCGGCGATGACATATTTGACATGTCGGTGCAGGTGGCGGGGCTGATGGGGAAGGTTGACAACGAGCACGGCAATGTGCCGGTGGCCGCGTTCTCGAACCACAACCTCCAGATGGATTCCTGCGTACTCGACGACGGGACGGAAATAGGTCTCGATCTCTATACGCAGGCGAACTACCTCAACGGCGAGGGCATAGCGACGGCAGTCAACTGGATAGGCGGCTGGCGGGTATGGGGCGTCCAGACCGCGGCGTATCCCGCAAACACCGACATAAAGGATTGTATGATCCCCGTCAGGCGCATGTTCAACTGGATAGGGAACACGCTGATACTGACGTATTTCCAGAAGGTCGACATCCCCATGACCAAGAGGAACATCGAGACGATAATCGACTCGGCCAACGTATGGCTGAACGGCCTCGCCTCGCGCGAGTTTCTGGTCGGGCATCCCCATGTCGAGTTCGACCCGGACGACAACCCCACCACCGACCTGCTGGCCGGAATAGCGAGGTTTCACGTCTACATCTCGCCGCCTCCCGCCATGAAGGAGATCGAGTTCATCTTGGAATACGACGTGTCTCAGCTCGAGACGCTGTTTGAATGAGGGAGGCGAGTTGATTGATACCGACTCAGAACGTCAATTTCTCCGTCTATGACCGCGACAGCCAGGACCTGCTGGGTATCGCGGAGGTTACCCTGCCGAGCTTCGAGGCGATGACCGAGACCATCTCGGGCTCCGGTCTGGCGGGCGAGATAGAGATGCCGGTCCTTGGGCACTTCGGGGGCATGACAGTGGAGCTTTCATGGCGAACGATGACGACCGACGCCACAAAGCTGGCGAAGCAGGAGGGCCAGTATCTCGACATGAGGGGGTCCATCGAGCAGTACGACGAACGGACGGGCGGCATAGCGACAATCCCGATAAAGATCGCCGTATTCGCGCTCCCCAAGAACCTGAGCATGGGAAACCTCAACGTCGGAACGGGCTCGGACACGTCGACGGAACTGGAATGCACGTATATCAAAGTAACGCTGGACGGCAGGGAGGTGATTGAATTCGACAGGTTTAACTACATCTACCGCGTTCACGGCACGGACTACCTCGCTTCGGTGAGGCGCGACCTCGGCAAGGCTGGTTAAAAGGAGGTTCCCATGTACATAAAATTCAATGCCCCCTTCAATTTCGAGGGGGAGGAACACGACGGCGTGGAGTTGAATCTTGACGGGCTTACCGGCAACGACATCGAGAAAGCTCAGACTATGATATTGATGGAGAGAAAAACCGGCTCCAACATACCAGAGTTCAGCAAAGCGTATTGCGCGCAAGTCGCGGCATTGTCGGCGAAAAAGCCAGTGGAGTTTTTCAGGTCCCTCCCGGTGCGCGAGTACACCAAAGTGACCCTGGAGGTGCAGAATTTTTTACTGGATGGGGCTTCCGAAGTGGGGAGCACGCAGTAGAAACCGTCAGGGAAGCCGCCTTGTACTGCTCTGAGTCGTATACCTATACCCCGGTGCCGTATTGGATGTCCATGCCCGTGCGCCGGCTGAATTCGTGGGTGAAGCTGGTAGACAAGAGGAATAAGCGGGGGCGGAAACAGCAAAAAAACAGGCGCTGAACAGCTCCCTCAGCGCCTGGGCTGGATCACCCGGTGAACATGCTGACGAGCAGGCTGAAGGCGAAATAGAACGCGAAAACCACGATAAACAGCAGGAATGCGCAGAATATAACGTACCACACGCAACGCCCAACCGCGGCTAAAAAATTGAAGACGGATACGGCGCGGAGGACCACGGCTCTTATTCCCGAGAACAGAAACGACATCAACCGCAAATACCTGCCCCAAGCGGATTGCGGCAGGTATTTGCCCCTTGCCTGGATGTCGCGGGAAACCTCGCGCATGATTACCCCCCCGTTTGTCGTTGGCAAGATTTTACCACGGAAGGAGGGTTGGGGATTGAGCAAAGTATACGAAATGGCGATATCTCTGTCGGGGAAGATCGACGCAAGCCTGAACGCTTCGGTGCTGTCGGCCTCCGGCGCGTTGGCTGGGCTGGAAAAGAAATTGAGCGTGCTCGGCGCCGCGCAGCAGAAGGCCGCGAAATACAGCGGCCTTAAAAATAGCATGACGGCGATGAACGTGGAATTCCAGGCGTCCCGCGCGGAAGTGCGGAAACTCAGCGAATGGATGTCCCACATAGAAAAACCTTCAAAAAATCTGCGAGACCGGTTCAACCAGGCGCAAGACAAATCAGAAAAACTGCGAGAAAAACTCTTCGGGCAACGACGTGAACTCGACGCGCTCGGACGCGCGCTCGATAAGGCCGGCGCAAGCACGAAGGACCTGGCGCGGTTCGAGGGAGAATTGGCGGCGAAGGCCGCCAGAGCATCAGCCGCGCAAAAGAGCCTGCAAGAAAGCCAGGCCGCCCTCACAGCCACAAGGGACAGACTGAAATTAAGCAACATAGGGGCTGAGCTGGCGGAGAGCGGCGCTATCTTCCTGGCGCTGAAAAAACCGATCCAGGCCGCCGCCACATTCGAGACCACTATGGCCGGGATAAAGAAGGTCGTGGACTTCGACTCGCCGGAGGCATTCAAGGCAATGGGAACCGACCTGCAGAACCTCTCACTGCGCATACCGATGACCACTGAAGCCCTCGGCAAGATATACGCCGCGGGCGGCCAGTCGGGCATCGCGCAGAAGGATCTGCTGGCGTTCACCGAGGCGGCGGCGAAAATGGGCGTAGCGTTCGAGGTGACGGCCGACCAGGCGGGTGACTGGATGGCTAAATGGCGCACAGCATTCAAGATGAACCAGGGGCAAGTGACCCAGCTCGCTGATCAAATCAACTATCTCGGGAACAACTCAGGTGTTCCCGCGGCACAGATATCAGACGTCGTCTCCCGGGTCGGTCCGTTGGGTGCGGTCGCCAATGTCGCAGCCAAGCAAATCGCCGCGCTTGGGGCATCAATGATAGGTGCCGGACAAAGCGAGGAAGTCGCGGCGACGGGAGCGAAAAACTTCATGCTGGCGCTGACAGCGGGAGAATCTGCCACAAAAAAACAGAGAGAGGCATTCGGGAAACTCAACATAGACCCAGAGATTCTGGCTCAGGAGATGATGAAGGATCCCGAAAAAGTAATGACGGGGATCCTCGAACGGATATCGAACGTCGACAAGGCCCAGCAGTCCGCGCTGTTGGCCCAGATATTCGGCAAAGGATCCGTGGATGCAATATCACCTCTTTTATCGAACATTGAGAACCTGAAGCGCAACATGGCCCTCGTCTCCGGGGAGGGTCCCGCCGGAAGCGTGGAGAAGGAGTTCGCGGCGTTCGCCAACACGGCTACTAATTCATTCCAGCTGGCCTTGAATGCCGCCAACGCATTCTCGCGGCAGATAGGAGATGCCCTGTTGCCGTCGGTGAAGTCGGCGGCGATATGGCTTGTCAATGTCGGTTCCGCCGTACTTAAATTCTCGCAGGCCCATCCAGAGGCATTTAACATGTTCGTCAAAGGAATAGCGGCCTTCGGAGCTCTGAGGGTCGCCAAAAATGTAACCAGCATACTTGGGACAGCTGTCAAGCTCCCCTATCTGGAGGCCAAAACCGCCGTCCTGTCCTTGCGCGGCGCTTGGATAGCGGCGGACGGGAACCTTCTGACGATGATCAAGAACACCAAGATAGCCAAAGCCGTGACAAAAACCTATGCCGGAGTTCAATGGCTGCTGAAGAAGGCCATGAAGGGCATTGGCTGGATAAGGTCTAAAGCCAGGATAATAGCGCACGCGATAGCGATGAAGGCGTCAGCGGCCGCCACCAAGCTGCACGCAGGCGCGCAATGGCTGTTGGGCAAGGCTATGAAGGCAGGGCAGTGGCTCCTAAGCACCTCCAAACTTATCGCTCACAAGATAGCGACCCTTGCGTCGGCAGCCGCAACCAAGGCATGGGCTGCCGCCCAATGGCTGTGGTCGAAGGCGATGGCGGCAGGGCAGTGGCTCCTAAGCGCGGGAAAACTCCTCGCTTACAAGGCCGCGCAGATCGCTGTCGCTGTCGCGTCGAAGGCATGGGCAGCCGCTCAATGGCTTTTAAACGCGGCGCTGACGGCGAACCCGATAGGACTTATCATCATTGCCGTTGCCGCGCTTGTAGGCGCGTTCATCTATGCCTATAAAAAAATCGATTGGTTCAGGAAAGGCGTTAACGCGGTATTTGCCAAGGTCAAGGAGATTTTTATGGCAGGAGTGGAATACGTATCCGCGCTCTTTGAAAAACTTGGCATTAGGTGGGACGTCATGCTATCCCTATTCCTAAGCGGCCCGGCAATAATAGGCTCGCTGATAGCCGGCATCAAGGAGAAGTTTACCGCTGGCTTCGAAAAAATAGCGGCACTGATAGACGCGGTCGGGCAGAAATGGGAAAAATTCAAAACCTTCCTCGGAATCGCCCCTGCCATCCCGGAGCCGCGGATGGCAACCGTCGCCGCACAAAGCGCGATAGCGGTGCGCCACGCCGAGGGCGGGATGTTCAATAGGCCGCACCTAGGCCTCGTAGCCGAGGATGGCGACACCGAATCCATAATCCCGCACAACCCCAGCGGCGAGCGCATATGGCGGGCAACCGGCGATATGGCTGGTTTCTCCACCGGCGAGGAGTATGGCGCGGGATCCGCTTTCAGCACGACGATAAACCTGAACGTGACGGCCGCGCCGGGAGCCAACGGAAATGAAATAGGCCGGCAGATAATCAGGGCGATAGAGCAAGAATTGCCTCGCCTGTTGAGGCGTTACGAGGAACAGCGGTTGAGGGTGGAATATTGACATGAGGACATATACCACAAGGCAAGGCGATGCATGGGATTATATCGCTTACCTGCTCTACCCTAGGGTCGGGCGCGAGATGTGCATGGGCAAACTTCTGGAGGCCAACGAGGAACACCGCGAAGTGGTTATTTTCGGAGCGGGCGCAACCTTGAATGTCCCCGACATCGAGATCCCTATCGCCCCCAAACTGCCGCCGTGGAAGAGAAAAATCATCTAGAGGGGCGCCGAGGAGGTGTACATGTGTCGGAACTCCAAGACCCAAGAAAAACGCGTATCCAATTAGTTTATGAGGGGGCGGATATATCGGAGGATATCGCCCCTTATCTTTTGTCGTTCGAATACACGGACAAATCGAGCGGCGAGACGGACGACCTCCAGATAACACTCGAAGACAGGAATGGGCTGTGGCGCGACCCCTGGTATCCCGACAAAGGGGCTAAAATCTCGGCGACCGTCATAACGGAGAACTGGTCGGAGCCCGGCGCGTCGGAGTCCCTATACTGCGGTTCGTTTGAGGTGGACGAGGTCGAGATATCGGAGAGCCCCATGCGGGTTAGCGTAAAAGCGACGTCCGCGCCGAGGTCGACGAGCCTGAGAAACGACTCGAAAAGCAGGAATTGGGAGGATTACACGATCTCCGGCATAGCCGGCGACATAGCGGGCAAAGTGGGTATGTCGCTGGAATACCTGCCGGACCACAACCCGCGGTACGACACGAGGAACCAGGTCGAGCAAGACGACCTCAGCTTTCTCAAGAAGCTCTGTTCTGATGAAGGCTTCGCCCTCAAAGCCACGGACGAAAAGATCGTAATCTTCGACGAGATCGAGTACGAGGCGAAGGATGCGGTTCAGACGATCTCCCGAGGAAACGCCAGAATCCTTAGCATGAGTATAAGGACCAAGCTCGCCGGCACATACAAATCAGCGACAGTGAAGTATAACGACAGCGAGCAGGATCTGACGCACGTCAGCTTGATCGACGACGACGGCGTGGAGGAGAGCGGGCAGACACTGCGGGTGAATCAACGGGTGAAGAGTCAGGGTGAAGCCGAGGGGCTGGCGAAGAGCAAGCTCCATGAGGCGAACAAAAAAGAGACCACGGGGTCATTCACGCTGATGGGCGATATCGGCCTCGTCGGCGGCGTAAACGTAGACGTGTCCGGCTACGGGAAATTCGACGGAACATATTTCATCGAGTCGGCTAAGCACTCCTACGGCGACGGTGGGTACACGACGCGGATAGAGATACGAGAGGGAGGTCCGTCTAAGAAGAAAAAGCGAGGTAAAAAATCATCCGCTCCGTTAAAACACGTGAGCCTTTTAGGGAACTGACGGCGATGAAGATAGCTAACACCTCCGAAGTCATCCCGCTCCGGGACGGTCACGTGAGCTCATACGATCCCACGACGCACACGGCGAGGGTTGTGTTCGAGGATCACGATAATTTGGTCTCTAATCCGTTTCCCGTTCTACTGCCGAATACGCTGAAGAACAAGGATGAAATCCATCTCGACCCCGGCGAGCATGTCATGTGCATGTGTTTCGGCAACGGCTTGGAGAGCGGCGTCGTACTCGGCTGCGTCTACGATAAGAAGAACCCTCCCGTTGTTGGGAATCCAGATATCCGGGTGACAACTTACGAGGACGGGACCCGCGTCTCGGTCAACCGCAAAAACCATATAGTCGAGATAAAAGACAGCTATGGAAGCTATATCAGGTTCGCGGAGGGACATATCTATATCATGGCGGCCGCGAACATCTACCTAAACTAAATGAATGAAGGTGATCCATATGCCGCCAGCGACGCGGTTGGGTGATATCTGCACGGGGCATGGGTGCTGGCCTCCTC
>JAISZL010000089.1 GCA_031269245.1 Synergistaceae bacterium
CAAAATCTTCTTTGCGATTGCCAACGCTTCCTGTCCTTTTGCTGGGCGCGCCATAAAATATCCCCTTCCTGGTTTTTCATGGGGATATTATAAGCCTAATGATTTAGAAATGGAATAACTCGATGACCGTCGAGAAAGTGATGGCCGGCCAGCGATCCGCGAGAAATCATATTATCGTCGATGTTTTGCGCGATTACGGCTACGTCGACGCGAGAGGCATGGGAGTCCGGGTGAAAGTCATCCCGGCGCTCGCGGCAAGAAAAGCAAAATATACTTATGAGGCGACGGAGGATTATGTGAAAGTCGTCGTCGGGAAAGAGTCAAAAATGTCGGGAAAACGCAAAAAATGTCGGGAAAGAGATGCGGAAACGCCGGGAAAGATTCTAGAAGCGTGTCGGGAAAGAAGCACAATAACGATCCCCGAACTCGCCGTATTGATTGGCAAATCGGAACGATCGATTGAGCGCAATATAAAAAAGCTGCGGCAGGACGGGCTGTTGAAGCGTACTGGCGGCAGAAAAGGCGGTCATTGGGAAGTTGGCGGTTTCGGCGCAAACTCATAACCGACTATAATCAACCAAACAAAGAAGCAGCCGGAACAAGTGAAGCCATAGATCATGAAGTTTTATCAGCGCTTGTAAGAATTATCCTTCAACTCATCCAGATAGTCAGCGCTGCCCGTGACGATCGCGTAACGAAATATCTGACCGTATATGTTGACGACCAATCCGCAGTCAATCGGTTGTTTTCGATGCGGTTCTCGTGGTTATCCAAACCTGTTTTATTGTTTTTCCCGAAGACGAATGCCGTTTACAATCTGTAAGAATCCCACAAGACATTAAACTCCTTCAGGAAACTCGCAATTATCGCTCATCATATATTGTTTTTATTTTGCGTTCATGTTTTAATTAGTATGCTAAATTAAAATTTTAGGAGGTGTATTATGGTTAAAATCATTAAAGTTTTTGCACCGGTTTTTATGTGCGCGTCGTTGTTTCTTCTTATGGTTACATCCACCGATGCCGGCCAAGTCTACAAGGGCGATGGCAATATTTTGACGATGGCCGTCGCGTGGAAACAGACTGCCGCGGAGTACAGGGCACTTTACCATCAGGGATTCAACCTGGCCGCTCAAAGGGTCAAAGAGGCCCTGCGGAATCGCGCGGACGGAGGCAAACCTCTTGCGGTTCTGACTGATTTGGACGACACGCTTCTTCTCCCGTTGAACTATTGGGGCGCCTTGATCGATGGCGGCAAAGATTTCTTCGACGATGCTATCTGGGATGGTTGGATACCTAAGTACGAGATGATCCCATCCCCTGGGGCTCTGGACTTTTTGAGGTTCTGTAAGGAGAATGGGGTCGAGGTTTATTATGTGACAAACCGTGACCAGGGCGAGAAGACCTACGACTTGGCCTTGGAGTCGCTGAAACGCCTGGATTTCCCGTATGCCGACAAGGAACATCTCACTGTGCTGATCGATACGTCCAACAAGGAGGATGCTCAAAAGGCGATAGCGGAAAAATTCGAAGTAGTGTGCTATCTGGGGGACAGCCTGAACGACTTCAAGAGGGTCTACTACGTCAAAGATGTCGACGAGCGGATAGCGTTGATGGAAAAAGACCGTGCGCTTTTTGGGGATAAATTCATCATCTTTCCGAACCCGACGGACGGGCATTGGATAAGGGCTATTTTCGGGGAATCCGAGCCGCCCGCAAGCGACGAAAACAGATATAAATTCAAGGAAGCCGCCATGAAAAACAAGGCGAAACCGTAATACATCGCGCGACGGTACGAGAGGAACATGTTACAACAGAGGGGCCAGGATATGAATCAGTCCTCGAAAGATTGCGTAAACCTCCACGGAGGTATTGATATCCTAAGCTCCCGGGGAATTACAGCACGGGAGCTTAGGTTGATGTGCCAAGTAAGAGCGGCGACCCGGAACTAATCACGCGCAGGGAACTCATACCAATTTGAAATCAAAGGCCTGAAGGGTGGGGCGTTAAAACAGGTTTGAACAAACGCTTCAGCCGCATCAAAAACAGCCTGTTGATCGCGAATTGGTATAACAATAAATCAGTCTTTTCTTAACGTTCAGAACACTGCGTAGTCGGAGTCACGCCTGTCGGCTATGAACATGTGACCTGGGGCGTGGGTTATCGCGAACGGGGGACGGGACCTCATCACCGCGGCCTGCGGCGTCACGCCGCAGGCCCAGAAGACAGGTGTCTCCCCCGGCTTTATCGTGACCGGGTCGCCGAAGTCCGGGCGGCTTATGTCGCGCACGCCTATCGCCTCCGGGTTGCCCACGTGCATCGGCGCCCCATGCACAGCCGGGAAGCGCGCAGTGCACGTGACTGCCGTCACCACCTGCCTGTGGGGGATCGGCCTCATGCTCATGACCATGTTCCCGGAGAAACGGCCCGCTGGGACGCACCGCACGCTGGTGAGGTACATGGGGACGTTCACGCCCTCCTCTATGTGTCTGACCGGCACCCCCGCGTCGAGCAGTGCGCTCTCGAAGGAGAACGAGCAGCCTATCATGAACGCGACCAGGTCGCCGCGCCACTCGGACCTTATATCGGACGGCTCGCCCACGAGCTCTCCGTCCCGCCACACCCTGTACCTCGGCAGGTCGGTGCGCACGTCGGCGCCGGGGGCAATCAGCCTCGGCTCGGGGTCGCCGGCCTCCGTCACGTCGAGGATGGGGCACGCCCTCGGGTTTCTCGTGGCATAAAGCAGAAAGTCATACGCCCAATCCTGAGGCAGCACTATCATGTTGGCCTGCGCGTGTCCCAGGGACAGGCCGGAGGTCGGAGCGGACCAACGCCCCTCCCTGATGAGGGCACGCACGCTACGTGCCGGCATCCGCGAGAGGGACTCCGCCGTCAGGGCCGTCATAGCGGCACCTCCCGCAGGGGCTTTACCTCTACCCCCGCGCTCTCCAGAGCGCGCCTCACGGCGGCAGCCATCTCCACGGCCTCCGCCGTGTCCCCGTGCAAGCAGATGGTGTCCGGCCTGAAGCGCACATCCGTCCCGTCGTCCGCCGTGACGATCCCCTGGGTCGCCATCCGCACCACGCGCCGGGCCGCGAGCGCCGCGTTGTGAATCACGGCACCCTCCCTCGAACGCGGCATGAGCGACCCGTCCTTCAGGTACGCCCTGTCGGCGAACGCCTCTGAGGCAAACCTCACGCCCGCCTCATCCGCCGCCGGGCCGAACTCAGAGCCGGCCAGCCCCATTAGTATCAGACCGCCGCCGGCGTCGCGCACCGCGCGGGCCACGGCGTCCGCGAGGCGCCTCTCCTTCGCGGCCTGGTTGTAGAGGGCCCCGTGGGGCTTAACGTGCTGCAGTTTGACCCCCTGCGCCCCGCAGAACGCATCCAGCGCCCCAATCTGGTACAGACAGCAGTCGTAAACCTCATCGGGCGAACACGCCATGTTCCTGCGCCCGAAGCCCGCGAGGTCAGGATACGACACGTGGGCTCCGACCGCCACCCCCCTGTCGGCGCAGAGCTTGACGGTTTTGCGCATTATCGACGGGTCCCCGGCGTGATACCCGCAAGCCACGTTGGCGGACGACACCGACGCAAGCACCGCGCTGTCGTCTCCCATGCTCCACGCGCCGAAGCCCTCTCCCAAATCGCTGTTCATATCGATAGCCATGCGGCTCATCAAATTACCTCCCCCTCAAATCTCCAATGCGCCCTCGACCTGTACGAGGCGCGCATATCGTCCAGGGTCTCCAGGTTCCTCTCGAACTCGGCCAGGCGCGACACAGCCTCGTCCTCCGTGACGCGCCTGAAGCGCACCTCGCCGCCCGGCATCCTCTGCGCCAGCCTGGCGACCGACCACGTGCTGACGACGGCGATCTTGGTGTAACCCCCCGTAGTCTGCCGGTCGGACATCATGACTATGGGCCGCCCGTGCCCCGGCACTTGGACGGCACCGTGAGCGATCCCGTCGGAGACTATATCCGGGCTCTTGCATCGCTCAATCTCGGGCCCGTCAAGGCGATACCCCATCCTGTCGATATCGTTGCTCACGGTGAACGTCGCGCCGTAAAACGTCTCCATCCCCGCCTGGGTAAAGGCGTCGGCCTGCGGACCGTCCATCGCCGAGATCATCTCGCTTGGGACGCGCGTCGGGCGCAGTTCCGGAGGGCACGCAAAGCCGGCGCAGCGCCTCCAGAGCGGCCTCGGCTCGTTGAGGGGCACCACGTCGCCGGATTTGAGCGCGCGTCCCTCGCAGCCTCCGAGCGACGCCTTCGTGTAAGTCGACCGGCTGCCCATCACCAGCGGGACGCCGACGCCGCCGCTGAAGCAGAGATACGACCTGCACCCGTCGCCGGACATGCCGCCCATCGCTATCCTGCTCCCGCGCGGCACGCGGTGGACCGTCCACGCGGGCGCGGGCGCGCCGTTTATCCTCATGTTCAGGTCGGCACCGGCCAGGACCACGCACTGCTCGACGTTCAGGACGATCTCCAGGCCGAAGAGCGTTATCTCGAGCGCGGCGTCGTTCTGGTCGTTGCCGAGCAGAACGTTGCCCGTCCTGAGCGAAAACTGGTCCATGGGACCGGAGACTGTGACGCCCCTCGATTGATGCCCCCAGCGCCCGAGGTCCTGGACTATCGTCATCACGCCGGGCTTTTCAACCGTGAACGACATCAGAGCCCGCCTCCTCCACGGCGCGCACGGGGACATACCTGCCCGACGCGGCCTCGCTCGCTATGGACCTGTACTCCTCCGGCGATACGCTGACGAAACGGATCCAATCGCCCGGGGAGATCAGCGTCGGGTTCATCTCGTCGCTGGGGTCGAAGAGCTTTAGAGGGGTGCGCCCGATCAACTGCCACCCGCCCGGACTGTCTATGCTGTACGCCCCGGTCTGACGGCCCGCGATGCCGACGCTGCCCGCCGGTATGAGCACCCTCGGGTTCTCTAGCCTCGGGGTCTCGAGCGCCTCGTCCATCCCCCCGAGATAGCTGAACCCCGGCGTGAAGCCGAGCATGTAGCAGTAGCAGTCCCTGCCCGTGTGCCTGCGGATTATCTCCTCCTCCGGGAGCCCCGTGTGCCTGGAGACGTTCTCCATATCCGGTCCGAACTCCCCGCCGTAAGCGACGGGCATCGCCAAAACGCGCCTGTCGCCGCGAACATCCGCGCCAAACGAGCCAAGCGCCGCGCCTATCGCCTCCTCCAGGCGCGCGCGCGAAACCGCCATCGGGTCGAAATACACGGAGAGCGAGCGATACGTCGGCACGTACTCGCGAACCCCGCGAATGTTCCTGGCGGACAGCTCCCTCCTCAGGTTCTGGAGCCTCAAATTGGCCTCCATGTCGATACTGTCCGCGAACTCCACCACCAGGCAGCTGTCCCCTGATCCAAGAAACCTCAGCGCATCGTACAATACCACCGCCTCCCCCAGTTTTAAGAAAACACTGAAAAAACAGCCTGTTAATACCAATTCGCAGTCAAGTACCTAAAGTTAAAAGATTTTAACGACAGTGTTTATACGCCTCCAGATACATCGCTAACGCCCGATTGAAAGCGAATTGGCACAAGCAGAGGCCCTCACTTGAACAGGTCCGCTATGCCGCCGAGGGCCCTGAGCCCGAGCCACGACGTGAATATCACCATTATATAGCCTGAGACGGTCATCCAAAGCGGATGCCTGTAGTCTCCTATGATGTCCGCGCGGTGGCTCGCGAGCAGCACAGACGCCAGGGAGAGCGGGAGTATGAGCCCGTTCAGCGAGCCCACCACGACCAGGATCTTTGCCGGGCTTCCGACGGTGACGAATATCGCCGTGGATATCACGATGAATCCGATTATGACACAGCGATAGTTGTCGTCAACGGATTTGAAGAGGGTGCGAAGGAACGAGACGGACGTGTAGGACGCGCCGACCACCGACGTGATGGCGGCGGCCCAGAGGATCACGCCGAATATCTTATAGCCCAGTTCCCCCGCGCCGATGCGAAACGCGCTGGCAGCCGGGTTGCCGGGGTCGAGCCCGGCGCCGGTCACGACCACCCCGAGAATCGCCAGGAACAGCAGGTAGCGCATTACAGCCGTGATCCCTATCGCCTGCACCGAGCCCTTCGTTATCCTGCCTATGTTCTCCCTGCCGGTTATGCCGGCGTCTATTATGCGGTGCGCGCCGGCGAACGTGATGTAGCCCCCCACCGTCCCGCCGACCAGCGTCAGGATGGTGAACCAGTCCACCCGCGACGGCCACACCGTCTCGGCGACAGCGGCCCCGACCGGCGGAGCGGTGCGAACGGCCACGAACAGCACCATGGCGATCATGATGAAGCCGAGCGCCTGCGCGAACCTGTCCATGGCGTGACCAAGCTCCCTGTTGAGGAAGAGCGCTATGGCTATCGCCGCGCTCACGGCAGCCCCTATGTAGTGAGGGACGCCGGCCATGACCTCCAGGCCGAGCGCCGCGCCCCCGACGTTGCCCACGTTGAAGAACAGCCCCCCCATGCACACCGCGAACGCCAGGAAGTGCCCCAGCCCGCGAAACACCCTGTTCGCCAGGTCCTGCGCCCTCAGACCCGACACGCCCAATATCCGCCAGACGTTCACCTGCACCACGACGTCGATGATGACCGACATGATTATGGCGAAGCCAAAGGACGCGGCGAGCTTCTCCGTGAACACCGCGGTCTGAGTCAGAAACCCCGGCCCTATCGCCGACGTCGCCATCAAAAACGCCGCCCCCAGAAGGACACCCGCCGTCTTGCCGTTTGAATCCGACATATCACAACACCTCCGCATGTTTTTGCCCCTATTTGGCAATTAAGGGATGATTATTTAAATCACATGTCACTATGCCATAAATAACTACGGCGTTCATCGTGATAAGACATGATTTTAAAAGCGCGCCAACAGCGCTTGCCAAAAAATCGTGCCGGCGGCAAAATTCGAGGCGCCGCCATCCCTGTTCATTGTTTGTGATGAAAATATGATGAGATCTTGATAAATATCCGATTTTAAACGACTAATTTAGGGTAGCATTTTGTTTACCATCATTAAATCGTGACAATTTTCTGATAAGCTTTACGCAGATCCCGAAGTGACACGAAATCAACATAATGCGCGGAACCGCGCGGCGGAGGGGGGACCGGTTATCGAGGCAAGGGCCCTGGGTTGGGCGTACGCATTTTGTTCAAATTCCATGATCGCTGAAATCCACGATAAGGAGGAGCATGATGAACCCTGAGAGCGCGGAAAACACCTGTACCGTCATCGAGCGCGAACACGCCTTCGAGCAGATCGCGAACGTGATCGACCTGTACAAGGGCAAGGAGGGCAGCCTGATCCAGGTGCTGCACCTGTCACAAAAGATATTTGGATACCTGCCCCTCGAAGTCCAGCAGTTCATAGCAAATGAAATGGACATCCCCCTGGCGACGGTCTCCGGCGTGGTCTCGTTCTACTCGTTTTTCTCGACTGAGCCCAGGGGAGAGCACACTATACGAGTGTGCATGGGCACCGCCTGCTACGTGCGCGGCGGCAAAAAGATCGTCGAGCACCTCCAGAACCACCTGGGCGTCGATCTGGGAAAAACCACGCCGGACGGGAAGTTCACATTCGAGATAGCGCGCTGCATAGGCTCATGCGCCCTGGCCCCGGCTATGACGATCGACGACACGGTCTATAAGCAGGTGAACCTCAACAAAATAGGCCGAATTCTCGAAAAATACTGAGGGGAGGGACGGATATGCCAGTATCGTCTGCCACGATAAAAAACGTAAACGACCTGGAAGAGGTGAAAAACAGCTACAACCAAAAATTAGCCGGCTATAAATACCAGGCGCTGATCTGCGGGGGCGCGGGCTGCGTTTCGTCCGGCTGCGCGGAGGTGCGGACAGCCATCGAGGAAGCCCTGGCGGAACACGGCATCTCCGGCAGCACCGCGATATTGGAGACGGGCTGCATCGGCACATGCGCCGTGGGACCGGTGATGCTGATCGCCCCGGAGCGCATCTTTTACACGAATCTGACCCCCGATAAGGTGCGCAAAATCGTCAAATCCCACCTGCTCAACGGAGAAATTCTGAAGGATTATACGTTTTACGACTCGTCGCTGAAGATACACATACCGCACATCGACGACATAGAGTTCTTCAGCCAGCAGGTGAAGATCGCGCTCCGTAACTGCGGCGAGATCGAGCACTCCAGCATCGAGGCGTACATCTCGCGCGACGGCTACAGGGCCGCCGCCAACTACCTGACGGGCCATACCGGCGCGGACGTGGTGGAGGAGATAAAGAAGTCCGGCCTGATGGGACGCGGCGGCGCGGGATTCCCCACCGGGATCAAGTGGGAGGCCGGGCACAACTCGAAGGGCGACAGGAAGTTCGTGGTCTGCAACGCCGACGAGGGAGACCCCGGCGCTTTCATGGACCGCAGCCTCATCGAGGGTGACCCGCACTCGCTGATAGAGGGCATGATGATGGCGGGGTACGCCATCGGCGCCAACATGGGCTTCGTCTACGTCAGGGCCGAGTACCCGCTGGCCGTCGAACGCCTCGAACGCGCGATCAAGCAGGCGCGCGAGTGGGGCCTCCTTGGCCGCGGCATATTCTCCTCCGGCTTCGACTTCAACCTGGAGATACGCATCGGGGCCGGAGCCTTTGTCTGCGGCGAGGAGACGGCGTTGATGAACTCCATCGAGGGGGAGCGCGGCGAGCCCCACCAGAAGCCTCCCTTCCCGTTCCAGCAGGGGCTCTTCAAATGCCCGACGATCATCAACAACGTCGAGACCCTGGTGAACGTCCCGGCTATACTGCTGAAGGGGGCCGACTGGTACGCGCGGTACGGCACCGAGAGCAGCAAGGGCACCAAGGTGTTTGCCCTCGCCGGCAACATCACCAACACCGGAATGCTGGAGGTTCCCATAGGGGTCCCGATAGGCGACATACTCTTCAACATAGGCGGCGGCGTGCCGGGGCACAAGAAGTTCAAGGCGGCCCAGATAGGCGGACCGTCCGGGGGTTGCATCACCACTCAGCACCTCAACACCCCCACCGATTACGCGACTCTGAAGAAACTCGGCGCGATAATGGGCTCCGGCGGCCTGATCGCCATGAACGAGGACACCTGCATGGTCGACACCGCCCGATTCTTCATGGACTTCATACAGGACGAGTCGTGCGGGAAGTGCGTCGCGTGCCGCATCGGCACCAAGCGGATGCTGGAGGTATTGGAGCGCATCACTCAGGGCAGCGGAGCCGAGGGAGACATAGAGCTCCTCGAGGAGCTGGGCGAGACCGTCCAGGAGGCCGCTATGTGCGGGCTGGGACAGACCGCGCCGAACCCGGTGCTGAGCGCCATAAAGAACTTCCGGGAGGAGTTCGAGGAGCACATCAAGCACAAGTACTGCAGGGCCGGCGTCTGCTCTGACCTGTTCGTCTCCCCTTGCGAGAACGCGTGCCCGGCGCACGTCAACGTGCCGGGGTACACCTCGCTGGTCTCCGAGGGGCGCTTCATAGACGCGTACAACCTCATCCGTCAGGAGAACCCGTTCCCAGCGGTGTGCGGGCGCGTCTGCACGCGGCCGTGCGAGAGGAAGTGCCGCCGTTCGTCGCTCGACGACCCGATCGCGATATGCGACATCAAGCGGTTCATCGCTGACTACGCCCACGGCCATGAGAAGCCGTACACGCACGACGTGGTGTTCCCGAAGAACGGGAAGCGGATCGCGATAATAGGGGCGGGGGCCGCGGGGCTGACGTGCGGATACTACATGGCCCGCATCGGCTACGAGGTCAACATCTACGAGGCCGAGGAGGTGGCGGGGGGCGTGCTCGCGTTCGGCATACCGGAGTACAGGCTGCCGAAGGCCACGCTGCAGCACGAGATCGAGCTGATCGAGAAGGAGGGCGTCAACATCCATCTGGGCGTGACGATAGGCCGGGAGATCAGCTACAACGACCTCAAACGCGACAACGACGCGCTCTTCATAGCCATAGGCACGCAGTTCCCGCAGCGCATCAACATCGAGGGGGAGAACCTGGCTGGAGTTATCCACGGGATAACATTCCTCAAAATGGTAAACTTGCATAAGGACGTCAAGATCGGCGAGAGCGTCGTCGTGATAGGCGGGGGCAACACCGCCATAGACTCCGCCAGGACCGCTCTCCGCCTCGGCGCGAAGTACGTCACTCTCCTCTACCGCCGCACGATAGACATGATGCCGGCGTACAAGAGCGAGGTCGAGGAGGCCGTCGAGGAGGGCGTCGAGATAGTGGAGATGGTGCAGCCGGTGAAGTTCGTCGGGAGGGACGGCATGGTGTTCAAGGTCGTCTGCAACCGTATGGAGCTGGGCGAGTTCGACTCCAGCGGGCGCAGGCGGTCGGTGCACCGGGAGGGGGCGCTCTTCGAGATACAGGCCGACCTCGTCATTCCGGCGATAAGCCAGCAGGCGGACCTCCCCTTCGTGTCCGCTGAGAACATCGGCCTCACGCCGTGGGGCACCTTCACCGTCGACGAGGACACCATGATGACCACGCAGGAGGGTGTTTTCGCGGGAGGGGACATCATCCGGGGCCCCGACACCGTGATACAGGCCATAGCCGACGGCAAGAAGGCCGCTGAGATGATAGACCGCTACCTGGGCGGGCGCGGGATCTTGAACAAGGGCGAGGAGATACACATCCAGTCCAAGGTCGACGAGGACGAGGTGGCCGAGCTGAAGCGCTACCCGCTCGACATGCTGCCGCTCGACAAGCGCAGGAACAGCTTCGATGAGGTCGTCCTCGGATATCACAAGCTGACGGCAATGGCGGAGGCGATGAGGTGCCTCCACTGCGAGAGGAGGTAGGGAAATGGTGAACCTCACTATAAACGGCCAACCCATAACGGCGGAGGAAGGGACCACGATCATCGAGGCCGCGAGACGGCATGGGATAAGCATCCCTAACCTCTGCTACATGAAGGACGTGCACAAGATCGGCGCGTGCAGGCTCTGCGTCGTGGAGGTGGAGGGCGCGCGCGCCCTCATGGCCTCGTGCCTCGCGACCGTCTCGGAAGGCATGGTGGTGCACACGAACACCGAGAAGCTCCGCAGAATCCGCAGGGTGCTGTTTGAGCTGATGTACTCCGACCACTCGGAGGACTGTCTGAGCTGCTCCCGCAACCAGAACTGCGAGTTCCAGGCGATGGGCAAACTGTTGAGCGTGGACTCGTCCCGCTTCGAGGGCGAGCGCTCCTCCTACCACGTCGACGCATCCGTTTCCGTGACGCGCGACATGTCGAAGTGCATACTGTGCAGGAGATGCGTCACGGTGTGCAACGAGGTTCAGGGGGTCGGCGCGCTCTTCCCCCAGCACCGGGGGTTCGACACGGAGATGGCCCCAGCGATGGAGATGCAGCTCGGGAAGGTGGCTTGCACGTTCTGCGGGCAGTGCTCCATCGTCTGCCCCGTCGGAGCGCTCAAGAGCACCAACTCAGAGCACAAGGTCTGGGCCGCGATCGGAGACCCGAACAAGGTCACCGTGGTGCAGGTGGCGCCTGCGGTGCGCGTCGCGCTGGGCGAGGTATTCGGCCTGGAACCGGGCACGAGCGTGACGGGGAAGATGGCAGCCTCGTTCCGCCGGATGGGCTTCGACCACGTGTTCGACACCAACTTCGGCGCTGACCTGACGATCATGGAGGAGGGCGCGGAGTTCCTCGGCAGGGTGAGGAGCGCGCTCAACAACAGGGGTGCCGTGCTGCCGATGATAACCAGCTGCTCCCCCGGGTGGGTCAAGTACGTGGAGCACATGTACCCGGACCATCTCGCCCACCTGTCGACATGCAAGTCGCCCCACACGATGCTGGGCGCCGTCGTCAAATCGTACTACGCCGAGAGGATAGGGGTCGACCCAAAGGACATATTCGTCGTGTCCGTGATGCCGTGCACCGCCAAAAAATTCGAGATAACGCGCCCCGAGATGCAAAACGGGGGCTATCCGAACGTCGACGCCGTCATCACCACGCGGGAGCTCGCGTGCATGATCAAATACGCGGGGATCGACTTCGTCAACCTGGACGACGAGGAGTTCGACAACCCGCTGGGCATGTCGACGGGCGCGGCCGACATCTTCGGCCTCACCGGAGGCGTCATGGAAGCTGCCCTCCGCACCGTCTACGAGCTTGTCACCGGAAGGACTCTGCCGTTCGACGGGTTGCACGTGACCCCCATAGTCGGGTTCGAGCGGATCAAGGAGGCCGCGCTGAAGATAGAGAATCCCCTCCCCGACTACTCGTTCCTAGATGGGGTCGAGGTGAGGATCGCGGTGACCAGCGGGCTGGCAGGCGCCAAGATACTCATGGACCAGTTGAAGGCGGGGAACTCGCCCTACCACTTCATCGAGGTCATGGGCTGCCCGGGAGGTTGCATCATGGGAGGAGGACAGCCGCGGTCCCGCGACAACGACATCAGGAACAAGCGCTTGAGAGGGCTGTACACTGAGGACGAGGGGAAGCCCCTGCGCAAGTCGCACGAGAACCCCTTCATAAAGTCCCTGTACGACGAGTTCCTGGGCGAACCCAACGGACACAAGTCCCACGAGCTGCTGCACACGAGCTACGTCGCGCGCGGCAAGTTCAACCAGATGACGGAGCAGACGTTCGTCGCTGACGCCAAGGTCATAGCCAAGATCAAGACCGCCGCCGCCATCCACGACCAGGCCAAGGCCGCGATCTCCAAGCTGCGCCAGGAGGAGGCCGCGTCGCCCAAGGTGTTCGAGCTGGAGAGCGAGAACAGGCGGCTCAAGATGGAGCTCGCCGACGCGCTGGAGACGGTCGACATCCTCAAATCCGTTTTCAACAAATAACCCCCGGCGTAGAAGGGGAATGACCGGCGAGTCATTCCCCTTCTACGCTATATTGTCGTATAATGGTGTTGCTATCCTATCATTACTTAATGCAGAGGTCGGTCTATGCCCAACATCGACGCCATCGCTGACTCCGACATAAGACTTATGATCGCCGACATGGACTCGTCCGTGCGAGATATAATCCGGTACTCCGTGAGGGACGAGGGGTGGGCCTGCGACGAGGCGAAGGACGGCATAGCGCTCCTGAAGCTGCTCAGGAGGAGGGAGTACAACCTGATCGTCCTGGAGGCGGAGCTGCCGGAGATAAGCGGCGATATGGTATGCAAGCAGATCCGCAAGAGCTCGCGCGTGCCGGTCATCTTTCTGGGCAGGGGTGCGTCTGAGGAGGAGCGGCTCAACTGCTTCGCCGCAGGGGGCAACGACTTCGTTCAAAAACCCTTCTTCCCCAGGGAGATGCTGGCCCGCATGAAGAGCTTCCTCAGTCTGAGCGGGGCCGCCGCGACCAAGAAGATGCTGAACTCCGGAAGCCTGCGGATCGAGACGTACTCGCACTCCGTCTTTATAGAGGGGCGCGAGATAAAACTTACCCCCAGGGAGTACGATCTGCTCCTCTTCTTCTGCCGGAACCCGAACAAGGCGTTCTCAAGGGAGGAGATACTGGATCTGGTGTGGGGCAAGCACTTCTTCGGCACCGATCGCACAGTGGACACCCACGTCAAGAGCCTGCGCAGTAAAATACGCCCCTACCACGTCTACATATCGACCATATGGGGGTACGGGTACAAATACGACACGTGAGGCACCGGGCCGCCAGGAAACACTGATTTATTTATTGTTAAGGGCCTGAAGGGTAAAGCCTGTAACAGGTTTGGACAACCGCGAGAGCCGCATCAAAAACGGCGGCTGAGGCGAAGTGGTTAAGCCAAGACGGCTCTTGAGGTTGAACTTGTGTATTCTTCAGTTTTTTCCGTATCCCCCAACCCTTCTATAGTGTTATATAATATTCAGGCGGACAAGGGTTGAAATGTCTGTGGGATTGTTCTTTGTACCAAGTTGATTTCAAATTGGTATTGATACCAGCGCGATTTTAATCGGGCGTCAATGATGTGTCTAGGGCTTAGCTTGGATTGCGGAACAACAAGTATGAGGAGATTAGTGAATAAATATGGAAAGAAAGGCAGCGCCTGAGGTAAAATTTATCTATGTTATCTGTTTTTTAGCTTTCTGCACAATCTTGTTTGGGGGAATTGTCTATGAGGTTACCTCGCAAACCTTGAAACAGCAGATGGGCAATAAATGCCTCGGCATTGCCTCTGCCGTGGCCGCTCTGCTGGAAGAGGATCCGGAGGGATATCAGGAGTTCATCGAGACGCTGGATACCGAAAGCGATTACTATATACGTACCAAGGCTCTGATAGAGAAAATACGTTTGGGCAACTGGGACAATATCGCGTTCTTGTATTCGGAGAAGCGAGTTTCAGAGGATAAGATGATGTACCTGTTCGATGGCGAGAAGGCCGGCAGTGACACTTTCGCGCCGCCGGGCTCCATCGAGCCGCTCACCCCCACCCGCCGCGCGGCCTATGAAAGCCGCGGAGCTTACGTCGGCGATTTCCTCACCGTGATATGGGGCACGCTTCTGTCGGCTTACGTTCCGGTGTTCAACAGAAACACCGGAGAATTCCTCGGTATCGTAGGCGCGGATGTCTCGATTACACAATATAACGCGGTGATGCAAAAACAATTCGCCGTCATCATTGGCAGCGTTGCCATAATGATGCTTATGAGCTATCCAATAATTCGGTTGAACAGGGAAAAACTGCGCTACAGTGAGGAGAACCTCAACAAAACGTCCTTCCTCGCGCGGATGAGCCACGAGATACGCACTCCCCTGAATGCGGTCATCGGCCTCTCCGAGGTGGAACTGCAAAACGACCTCCCCCAAAGTACACGCGGTAACCTCGAAAAGATATACCATTCGGGTTCGAATCTGCTATGTATCGTCAACGACATTCTGGACATCTCCAAGATCGAGTCGGGGAACTTCGAGCTTGTTCCGACAAGGTACAATGCCGCAAGCCTTATCAACGACACAGTGCAGTTCAATATCATGCGCATCGGATCCAAACCCATCACCTTCGAGCTGTCGCTGGACGAAACGATTCCAAGCGGCCTCTATGGCGACGATATGCGGATCAAGCAGATCTTGAACAACCTGCTCTCCAACGCCTTCAAGTACACGGAGGAGGGCAAAGTGAACCTCAAAGTGGAATGGGAACGGCTTAACCTCGGCGCAGGGCTGATTTTTACCGTAAGCGACACTGGATGCGGTATTATGAAAGAGAACATAGGCAAACTTTTCTCCGAATACTACCGGGTGGAAAATCCGGGGAGGCGCTACATAGAGGGAACGGGGCTCGGCCTTCCCATCACGAAAAGACTGGTGGAGCTGATGGGCGGCACGATCGTGGCAGAGAGCGAATATGGAAAGGGCAGTGTCTTTTGCGTAAAATTCATGCAGGAGATTGTCGACGCGACCCCCATAGGCAGCGAGACCGCGGAAAAATTGCGAAGCTTCCGCTTGATGGAGGATCGGAACACAAGAGGCAAACAGCTGGTCTATGTACGGATGCCTTACGGCAAGGTGTTGATAGTAGACGACGTTCCGACGAACCTGGACGTGGCCCGGGGGCTCTTGCTGCCCTATGGACTTGAGACAGACACGGCCTCCGGAGGCCGTGAAGCGATAGAGAAGATCCGCGCGGAAAAGACGAGATACGACGTGGTGTTCATGGATCATATAATGCCGGATATGAATGGAATCGAGGCCACTCGCGTGATCCGCAATGAGATAGGAACCGACTACGCGCGAACCGTGCCGATCATAGCCCTGACGGCAAACGCTTTGAGAGGGAACGAGGAGATGTTCCTGTCTAACGGCTTCGACGCGTTCATCTCCAAGCCAATCGATATCATGCAGCTGGACGCGCTGCTCAACAAGTGGGTGCGGGACAGGCATATCGAGGAGGTTCCTCGGCAGGAGGAACGGGATGCGGCAGAGAAGCCCGATGATCTTGCCGCGCTGAAGGGGCGCGGCGTGGAGGGAGTGGACTTTTCCTCGGGCGTGGAGCGCTATAAGGGAGAGGCCACATATCTGAGGATTCTTCGCTCATTTACGCTCCACACGCCGGAGCTGCTGGAGAAAATGCGCAATGTCTCCGAGGAGACGCTTGCGGAATACGCCATAACCGTGCACGGGTTCAAAGGAATGTGTTATGGGATATGCGCCGATTCGGTCGCCAAGCAGGCGCAGCTTCTGGAATCGGCCGCGTGGTCCGGTGATTTCGAAACAATCAAAGCGGAGAACGGCGTTTTTATCGAAACCGCCGACACGTTGCTCTCCGCCCTGCATAATCTGCTGGACGATGTCTCTGAGCACTCCGAATGAGAAACAGGGTAATACCAATTTGAAAACAAAGGTTTGAAGGGTGAAGCGTTAAAAC
>JAISZL010000015.1 GCA_031269245.1 Synergistaceae bacterium
AGGGCAAGGCCGAGGGCAAATTGGAAATGGTGAAACAGATGTTGCTCAGCGGGTTTGACATTGAAGTAATCTCTCAGGTTTCCGGCATGTCCGCGGAGGAAATAAAAAACCTGAAATGATCAAGTGGTAAAGGTGTCTTTAAGCTTATAAACGAGTATTGAGGACACGCTTAAAAACGCTTGTACCACATAAAATGCCTGTCAGCGTGTCCGGGCATAACCGGAATGAACGAATAAGGTAATCAACGGCGAGGATATGCCCGCCCACCGTTGATGTTGATTTTGATCGTATCCCCTCAGCCGTTCTTTATCCTCACCATCCACTCCGCCATGACATGTCCGCGATATTTCATGCCGCGCAGGTCGAGGACGCTGTTCTTCCTTCCGTTCTCCGCGTCGTCGGTCAGGATTGCCCTGCCCTTCGCCCCGTCAACGTCTGTGACCAGCAGTGTGCCGTCGAACTCGCCCCGCTTGCCGGTTCTCGTCAGGAGCAGCTTGACCTCCCCCCGAGTGCACCCCGGCAGGTCGCACGTGACGACTCCCAGGTAGTCCGCCTCGGGGTAGACGTCGTAAAAGTTCTTGACTATCGCCATCCTATACGAGCGGCTGGCGCCCTTCTCCGGCTGCCAGTCGAGATATATGCCCCAGAAGCCCTCCACGTCATCCCTGTCCTTGCGCAGTGACTTGTCATACGCCTCCAGCCCGTCGATGATCACCGGCTCCTCACACTCGCACGCTATAGCGCCCGGAACTAAGACCATGAGCGACAGGAGCGCCGCCAAAACCCTTCTCGAAAACACCATAAACCTCCTTCTCTACTTACCCGTGCTCTGTATGAGAGACGTCTCTATTGCGCTCCTCGTGCCGTCGCTGAACACGACCGTAGCGCGTATGAGATACACCCCGGCGGACCCCGACCCCGCCGTGCCCTTGCTCCCGTCCGCCTTGCTTTTCCCGTAACTCAGCTCTTTAGGCGTTTCGTCCTCAATGTTGCTCGAGCTCGTCATCTGCAACTCCGCCATGCTTGGAGGCAGGGAGGTTATCAAATCGTCGTCGTCATTCACTTTTTCGGGCGGGTACTGCATGTCAAATATCCGGACGGAGAGGGCGGCGCTCGTCCCCCCCACATCAATGGTCCTGTCGACTCTGGCGGGCGGGAATACACCGCTGCTGTCACACACGACGAGGTCGTCCAGGTTGTTTATAGTGTCTATCGACGAACTCATCCCGAAAGGCTCGGACGCATCGTTCATCGCGAGCTTGAGAGCGGCCTTGGACCGCTCCACCTCGCCCTGCAGCAGGATGTATATCTCCTCATCGCGAATCGTGGCCCTCGACGCGCCGGAGAACCCGCCTATCATATAGATTATGGCCCCCATAAGCGCGGAGCCGCAGAGGGCGATCAACAGCACCAACACCAGCGAGAAGCCCCCGCGCCTTGGGCTGCTCCCGCAAATCCGCAAAAATCTCCCCATCAAAAGAATCACCCCCAGAACAATCTGCCTTTAGAAAGCCGATTTATTGTTAGATGCCTAAAGGATAAAGATTCAAAACCATATCGAAACCAGCGTCATAAAACGCTTGAATGTTGTTTCGGCCATTTAACCCGCCTTTCCTTTTATTCAAGAAAACAACCCATGCCCCGGTTACGGGGCGATCGTCCTCGCCACGTTCCTCGTGCGCCAGGTCATGGAGAACTCCTCGTAGTATATGGCTGGGTCCCATGCGCCGCCATTGGCCTCGATGTGATCCTCCCAGCGGGCTTTGAGGTCGTTCCGCAACGGGGTGCCATCATTCCTGGCGGAGTCGGCGGAGTCGCCCTCGGCGAGTACGCGGACCGTCAGGACGCTGCTTTCGCTGTAATCGAACTTGATGGCCTTAACCCCCTCAATGCGAAACCAAGGGTCATTTGCTCCAAAGTTGATAGTTGGCAGCCACGCATCAGGGTCACCGACCATCTTCATTAGATCGTCGGCGAAGACGAAGACGGAGTTCTCGTTGTTGACGTACGCCACGCCGGCTCTGACGAGAAACATGTCGTGATACGGGTAGATGACGTTGCGGGGTATCACGTCCTCGTCATCGTCCTTCTCGTATGGCAGTTTGCCCCTCAAGCTGATCTCATCCGAACCTTCATCTCCCCCGCTTTCCACAAACAGTGGATGCATATGAATGCCCGGAAACGTCACGAAAGTGCCGGTTATGTCATGAGATAGCGGGCGGGTCAGCTTCACTGAGGCCAAAGAAGGGCTTTCTCCATTGACTTCCTTCAGAGAGCTGAAGTCATCTATCTTTCCCTTCACCTTCACGCCGGATGGCATTGAATACACGACGCGCAGGACGTCGTCCGACACTGCATCCGGCTCTGATTTGCCGAGGCTCACCGGCGCCGGCCAATCACCAACCTTGCCCGCGAAGGTAGCGGCGGCGGTGGACGATGAGATGCCGAAACAATAACCGAAGTTGTTGTCGCCGGAGATGAGGGGCAGGCCGATCCCGGCGTTCTGGACGGGTATCTGAAGTATGTTGAACACGTCCTGGGCCCTGCGCCGGGCTATGGAGTGGTCGTCCGCCATCTCGAAGTTCATGGCGAACCCGCCCATCAGGGCGCCGACCACGCCGACCAAAACCCCCATGATGAGTATGACTATCAGCACCTCGACAAGAGAAAACCCCCGCCGTGCCGCCGGACTACTTTGACCTGTCGCCGACGTTTTGCCAGCCACTGACGCTCACCTCCCTATTCAACTGAATCGTCTTATTCCCGCCCAAAGCCGTGTTCCAAGTGACGTCGACCGTCACCTCCGCGGAAATGGGGAGGCCTGAGGAGTCTTCCGTGCCCGACATCGTCGCCGTCGTCGTCGCTCTCATGGTGTTGCCGGAGTCTGAGTTTCTGTTCTTAGACTTGTCCGCGATGGCCTCCGCATAGTCGGCGCTGGTCGCCCCGATGTCGAACGGCACCTGTTCACAGTCCTCCAGTACCTCGAGCCCGAACTGCAGCGCGTTCTCCTCGTCCTTCAGCGCCATCGTGTTGCGGGTGGACACTATCATAACCATCATGATGGACATGACGACGAAGCTCAAAATAAAAATGGCGATTATCATCTCGGCTAGCGAGGCGCCCCTTCTTGCCCTGCCCAACCTGGGTCCTGGCGCTAGAGTGTCCATGTCTGCAAGCTCTCCTAAGCGGAATAATAATGATTGCCATTACTATTTCACCATTGTAATATGAATATTTGATCAAGAGTATATCGCCTTATAGCCCCTGGCACAATAGGCATAAAGTCTCGGCTTTAATAAGTCCTGAAGCCGTTGCGTATTGCGTGCAGGCACTTCTCCGGCGAGAGGGGGGGGCTGTACAGGTAGCCCTGGAATATGAAGCAGCCCAGCTCCTTGAGGGCGCGCGCCTGATCCTCGGTCTCCACGAACTCGGCCAGGAGATGAATGTCCATGGAGCGGCAGAGCTCGCTGATGGTGGCTATTATGTCGTAGCTCACCTTGCTCTTGGCGACGTCCTTGACGAGGCTGCCGTCGAGTTTGAGTGTGTTGACCGGAAACTGCTTGAGGTACACCAGGGAGCTGTGCCCCATGCCGAAGTCGTCTATGGCGATGCTGAGCCCGATCCTCTTCATGTCCTGGAGCAGCACGTTGCGCCCCATGTGAGGGCTCAAGCCCACGGACTCCGTGACCTCGGCCTTGAAGCACTCGGGAGCCAGCCCGCGGTGTCTTATCAGCCCCTCTATTCTCTCCGGCAGGTCGGGATCGTCGAGCTGCATCACGGATACGTTGAAGGACATCACCAAATCGGAGACGCCCTTGTCCTCCCACTCCCTCATCTGCCGGCATGACTCGTCGCACACCCATAGGCCGAGCTCGTTTATGAAGCCTATCTCTTCGGAGAGGGGGACGAACAGTGACGGCGGCACGCGGCCTATGCGGCCGTGGCGCCACCGCGCCAGCGCCTCGACGCCCACCACCCTGCCCGTGCGGCAGTCGACCTGCGGCTGGTATTCCAGATAAACCTCGCGGCCGTCGAGAGACTGCAGCAGGTCGTTCGCCAACGCCCTGGAGAACGAGCCCACGTCGTCCGTCCTCGTCACGAGCGACAGGGCGAAGCTCTCCACCGGCTCGCTGCTGATTCGCAGAAGCTCCTTATACATCTCATCGAACTTCAGCCGCTGTACGTTCTCCTGTGCCCTGACGAACGGCAGGTATATGAGCGCGCCGACGAGCAGATTGAGCAGCTGGAGCAGCCCCCCCGCGACGCCGCCCGACGCGACGTAGCCGCTGACCAGAATGGGCGTGGTCCACGCCGCCTCGGCGGTCGCCGCCGGTACGAGCCCAGTCACTGTTGCGATGTAGGAGATCACGGTCAGGATAATCGGGACGGCGGTGAACGGGATGAAATATATCGGGTTGAGCACTATGGGGAGGCCGAACAGCAGGGTCTCGTTGATGTTGAAAAACGCCGGGATCAGTGACAATTTCGCGATCTTTCCCAAACCGCCGTCCCCGCGTGTCAGGATGAGCGCCAGCATCAGCGAAAGCGTGTTTCCGGCCCCTCCCATCGATGTGTAGGTGTCGAAGAACGTCTTGGTGAAGACGTAGGGCGGCGGCAAACCGGCCGCCGCCGCAGCCTCGTTGGCCGCCGCCGCCCCCTCGTATATCTCGGTCATCACGGGGCCCAGCGCGTTGGAGCCATGTATCCCCAAAAACCAGAGCAACTGGCGGACGAAGTTGTACAGCAAGGCCGTTCCAACCGTGTTCCCCATCCCCGCGAAGGGTCGGCAGAGCATGTCGTACATCATACGGTGCACGTCCTGTACTCCCATGCATCCCATCAGGACCTTGAAAGCGGCAAACGCGAAGATGGTGACCGCCCCCGGCAGGAGGGCCGAGAAGGCGTTCACCATTATGGCGCTGTGGGCCTCGATAAAAAATCTCATCCGAAACTTGAGGTCGTAGAGCTTCAGAAACATGCTGCTCGACAGTAGCGCGACTATTATGGCCAGGAAAAGCCCGTGCATCCCCAGCCACTCGTATGGAACGGCGAAAACCCCGTTGGCCGGCTCCGCTATCGACATCAGGGAGCAGAAGCTGACGAGGCCGACGATGAGGGGGTGGATGGAGTCCAGCCGATGCTCCGCGTTATACAGCTCGGCCACGCCATACCCTATGGAGAATACCGTTATGAGGGATATCACTGCCATGGTGCCGCCCCACACGTACCCCCCGAATACGCGCCAGTTAGGGCCGAAGAGGCCCTCCATGAAACTCTGATAGGGCAAAATGGGGAAATTGTTTATCAGGATGGCGGCAGCCCCCGTTATTATCAGCGGGAACACAAGCGTAAGGGAATCCCGCACTATCGCCAGATATGGCGATGACGAAATTTTCATCCAGTAATGATCGTTCAGCCGCTGAAACTTGACAGATGAATCCAGATGACTCAGCCTCCTCAGGATATTCGAATATACAGGATCTGCGGGCGAAGCGCCGCCGGCGCTGGACGGCGGCTCTCACCCCAATTCCAGATCAAATCACCCATTGCTTATAAACCAAACTGATGCCCCTCTGAATTTATAAGCCGGGATTATGTGTTCAACAAGGCGTCATCTCGTCCGGTTATCATAAAAAATAAAGGTTTCAACGTGGTTTTATTTATTATACCTCATTTTTTTTCGCGGACACCTTGTTTTTTACGGCTCATCAACAAAAAACTGATTTATTGGCATGTGACGGGGCGGCTCTATGCTCTTCCGGGTCAGGCTTCAATGGTCGGGCATCTTCTTATATAAAAATATAAAAAGCGGGGACGGGCTTGTGTCAGACCTGCCGCACCATACTGATTCAAGACCTTTTTCCCCAGGACGAGAGCCAGACGGCGCACACCAAGACCGCTGCGGGCAGGGCGGCCGAGCCGAGGCCGCAACCTCCTCCTCCTCCCGAGGCGTTTTCGGGGAGGGAAGAGTCCAATCTGGCCATGCTGTCTACCCTTATCGGGCTGCCGGTGAACTGCGACGCCTCCAGCCCGTCGAGCGAGTAAGCGACCGACTTGACGACGGCAGCCAATGCGTCCTCCTCGCTCGCGGCGGTACCCTCGATGATCAGGTATCTGCCGCCCGCCTCGCCCTGGGAGCGCGATTCGACGGGATAGCCCCTGGAGTCGCCTATGACTGCTTTAACATCCCTCAAACCCTCGGTGTCGACGCCTATGGGCACCGGCGTGGCACCGGATGTCACCTTTCCGTAGATGCGCACGTGGACGAGATTGCCGAGATCTATTATGAGGGAGCTCCAATCATCGGGGTCCTCAGAGAACGCAACCGGAGGAAGCGCCGAACCCGCCGGCGAGGACTCCTCCGCGTGAGCCGCCCACCGCAGCGCTCCGCACAGAAAAAACACGACCGCCGCCGCAATCAAACGCGCCAAGCATGTCTTCCTCAACTCGAATCACCCCCGCGTTCTGTGAAGTTCTCCCGCTGAACTCTATCAAACATGCGCGTTGTTGTAAATCTATTATCTCATCAAAACCACAAAAAAAGGCAATTCCTTGAAAACACTGATTTATTGTCAAGTGCTTGAAGGTTAGGGGCTCAAACCCCTGAGAATTGGCATGAAACATTTTGCCTGGCAGTGGTATTATCTTTTCCGGTGCGTCGTGTCCTCGCGGACGCGTGATACCAATTCGCGCGGGAGGGTGTTTCCTATGAGCGTTGCGGGAATCTTGGAGACGGTCATGTTGGTGTGTTTTGGGGCGGCGTGGCCCGCATCTATAGCCAAGTCGTGGCGTTCGAGGAGCACGCAGGGGAAGAGCCTGTTCTTTCTGCTCATACTGCTGGCGGGATACGCCGCCGGCATAGCGAAAACTGTCGTCTCGGACGGATTCGGCGGTTATCTTTTGATTCCTTACTGCCTGAACGTCGTTCTTGTGTCCGCCGATGCCGCTCTGTACTTCAGAAACGCATTGATCGAGCGGGCCGCCAGGGACGCCTCGGCGGAGAAGTGACGTAAACTATTTTGGAGGGCTCGAATGTGAAAGGGATAGTTACGGTGTTGGGTAAGGACTCTGTGGGTATAATAGCCAAGATCTGTTCGTACATGTCGGAGAAGAACGTAAACGTGCTGGACATCGCGCAGACCATCGTCGGCGGGTATTTCAACATGATGATGGTGGTGGACTTGAGCGATTCGCCGGAACCTCTGGCATCGCTTGCGGTGGGCCTGGAGACGCTTGGCAGGGACATCGGGGTCGTCGTGAGGCTGCAGCACGAGGACATATTCAACGCGATGCATAGGATATAAATGACCGCCATGATAAGCATTCACGAAGTTCAGGAGACCGTTCGCATGATATCGGAGGCGAATCTCGACGTCCGCACGATAACGATGGGGATCAACCTGGCCGATTGCGCGGATGCCGATTACAACGCCTTCTGCGGGAAAATCTACGACAAGATAACCCGAAAAGCGGAGCGTTTGGTCCAGGTGGGAGACGATATTTCGAGGGAGTACGGTGTTCCCGTCGTGAACAAGCGCATCTCCGTCACGCCGATCGCGATAGCGGCCTCCGGCTGCCGCTGCGAGGACTACGCGGAGGCGGCCCGCGCTCTGGACCGAGCGGCAGAGGCAACCGGGGTGAACTTCATCGGCGGGTTTTCGGCGCTGGTGCATAAGGGCATAACGCCGGAGGACAGGAAGCTGCTCGACTCCATTCCGCCCGCGCTTGCCGAGACGGAGCGAGTCTGTTCCTCAGTGAACGTCGCGTCCACCCGCTCGGGGATAAATATGAACGCGGTCAACGCCGTCGCCCGCATAGCGCTGGACACGGCGAGGCTTACGTCTGAGCGCGACTCGATAGGGTGCGCGAAGTTCGTCGTCTTCTGCAACGCGGTGGAGGACAACCCCTTCATGGCCGGAGCCTTTCACGGCATCGGCGAGGGGGAGTGCGCGATCAACGTCGGGGTCAGCGGCCCAGGCGCAGTCAAGCGGGCGTTGGAATCCGTCCGCGGCGCTGATTTCGAAACCCTGTGCGAGACCGTGAAGCGCACCGCCTTCAAGATCACGAGGGTCGGTCAGCTCGTCGCTCAGGAGGCGTCCCGCAGGCTGGGTGTCCCATTCGGGGTGATAGACCTGTCGCTCGCCCCAACTCCAGCCATGGGCGACAGCATAGCGGAGATACTGCGGGAGATGGGTCTGGAGCACCCCGGCGCTCCAGGCACGACTGCGGCTATAGCGATTCTGAACGACAACGTCAAAAAGGGCGGCGTGATGGCGAGCTCTTACGTCGGAGGATTGAGCGGGGCGTTCATCCCGGTCAGCGAGGATCACGGCATGATAGAGGCGGTGCTGGCGGGAGCCCTTTCGCTGGAGAAGCTGGAGGCCATGACGTGCGTCTGCTCCGTGGGGTTGGACATGATAGCCATTCCCGGCGACACGCCGGTCGAGACGCTCTCCGGGATAATAGCGGACGAGATGGCGATTGGAATGATCAACAACAAAACCACCGCGGTCCGTATAATACCGGTCACCGGCAAGAAGGTCGGTGACATGGCAGAGTTCGGGGGCCTGCTCGGCTCCGCGCCCGTCATGGAGGTCAATCGGTTCTGCTGCGCGGACTTCGTGCGGCGCGGCGGGAGAATCCCGGCGCCGATACACAGCTTCAGGAATTAGCGGGACCGCGTGGCGAGGCCCCGCGCCCGGGGTTCGAGGTTCGGCATGTTGGCTTGTTCATTCCGGCGAATGGTGATATAATTGCGGCGTAGAGGTCATCATGTTCGAGGCGGCCCGCCTTTAGTTTGGTGATCTAACCATACGCAGGCCCTTTGTTTTCTCCGAGGATGCGTTTATCTTCGGCGAACTGAGGCGACATGTCATATTGATTAAAGATTTTGCGCCGCGTTTTGCGGGGTATGTCTTTGTTTTACATGTCGCGCTCGAGTTCGTCTCGGGCGCGATTTCGTTTGCGGAAGGGGGGAATTGTTTTTGCGGAGGATAGCGTTCATTGGCGCGATTTTGGATGAGCCTGAGGCGTCGCAGGCCGAGTTCAACTCCGTGGTGTCGTCGTTCAGGGGGATAATCAGGAGCCGGTGCGGCAATCCGTTCCCGGAGAGCGTGGCCGTGATCTCGCTGGTCGCGATGGGCGAGCTCGACCAGATCAACGCCTTGACCGGGAGGCTGGGTCAGGTCCCGCACGTGCAGGTGAGGAGCGCGATATCGAAGAAGGAATTTTAATAGAATAAATTATACAGGGGGGATTTTCTATGGACATGAGGATCGATGCGTCGGTTGTCGAAAAAATGTTGGAGGACTCCAGGGGGACCGGAGCGGGGAAGCTGGACGAGATATTGGACAGGGCTGAGTCCCTGCGGGGCCTCGAGCCGGAAGACGTGGCCTCGCTGCTGACGACGGACTCGCCTGAGCACCTGTCGCGGCTCTTCAGCGTCGCGGGACGTATCAAGGAGGAGATATACGGCGAGCGCGTCGTGATGTTCGCGCCGCTTTACATCAGCGACTACTGCGTCAATAAGTGCCAGTACTGCGGATACAGCTGCGGCAACGAGTTCCAGCGGAGACGCCTCACGATGGACGAGATCAGGGCGGAAGCCGAGATCTTGGAGCGCATGGGGCACAAGCGCCTCGCGCTGGAGGCCGGCGAGGATCCGGTCAACTGTCCCATCGACTACGTCCTTGACGCGATACGCGCCGTCTACTCCATGAAATCGGGCCCGGGCGAGATCAGGCGGGTCAACGTGAATATCGCCGCCACCACGGAGGAGAACTTCAGAAAACTCCGCGACATAGGCATAGGGACGTACATACTCTTTCAGGAGACGTACCACGAGCCGACGTACCTCGAGTTGCACCGCGCGGGGCCGAAGCGGGATTTCAACTACCACCTGACGGCGTTCGACAGGGCGATGCGCTCGGGCATCGACGACGTTGGGGGCGGGGTGCTCTTCGGACTTCACGACTGGAGGTTCGAGGTGTTGGGCCTCATGTTGCACAACCGGCACCTCGACCGCACGTACGGCGCGGGATTTCACACCATATCCTCGCCGCGGCTGTGCCCTGCCGAGGGGATGGACCTGTCGGAGTACGACGACCTCCTGAGCGACGAGGATTTCAAGCGCGTCGTGGCCACCATAAGGATCGCGGTGCCCTACACGGGGATGATAATTTCGACGCGGGAGTCCGCTGAGATGCGCCGCGAGCTGATACGCATCGGTATATCGCAGGTCAGCGGAGGGTCGAGCGTCGAGGTCGGCGGGTACTCACTGCGTGAGGAGGGGGGCGAGCAGTTCGAGGTCGCAGACAAACGCAGCGCCATGGATGTGATGAGATGGCTGATGGACGAGAGGCTCGTGCCGAGCTTCTGCACCGCGTGCTATCGCAAGGGGCGCACTGGGGATCGCTTCATGTCGCTCGCGAAGAGCGGCAACATCAAGAACGTCTGTCTGCCGAACGCGCTCATGACGCTCTGCGAGTACATGATGGACTACGGCGACGACGCGTTCAGGCTGCAGGCATCGTCACTTATAGAGAGCAATATCCCGAGGATAAAGAACGAACGCATGAGGACGCTGACGAAGGGCAACATCGAGAAGATCAAGGGCGGGGCGCGCGACCTGTTCGTGTAGCGATTGACTTGTGGCGCTCCTTGCTGATATTCTCGCAAGAGTTCGGGAAGGGGTGCGAGCGGTTGAATATGTACGTGCGCGTTTCCAAAAAATGACGCGCGGGCGGGTAAGGACGAAAAAATCGGCCATATTTCGTGCTGTATTGCTTATCATAGCCGGCGTGTTTTTCGCGGCGGTGCAGGTGCGGTTTTGGGACGACGGCCTTTCGTTTTACGCGTTCGACGTCGGGCAGGGAGACTCGTTCCTGTTTCGCTTTCCCGGAGGGGAGAACGTGCTGATTGACGCCGGCACGAGGCGTTCCGCCGACAGGCTGACGGCGAAGCTGCGCTCGCTGGGTGTGGAAAAGATAGACATCCTGGTCGCCTCCCACCCTCACGAGGACCACATCGGAGGAATGGTCTCCGTCATCGACGCGTTTGCCATCGGCAAGATATGGGACAGCGGGTATAATCACGGTTCGTCTGTGCAGCGGGCGATGCTCGAGCGAGCGCGGGAGAGGAATATACGCTTCGGGCGCCCGAGGGCCGGTTTCACTGAGTCACTTTCCGGCGCCAGGATCGAGGTCCTGGCGCCGGAAAGACCCATTTCCGGCACGGAGAGCGACGCGAACAACAACTCCCTAGTGCTGAGGGTCGTATACGGTGACGTGACGTTTCTGATGACCGGCGACATAGAGGAAGAGGGGCGGGCGCTCGTCGGCAGGTTCCCCAGAGCGTCGGTGCTGAAGGCGTCGCACCACGGGAGCCGCAACGGGACCGACGCCAGACTTCTCCGGGAGGTGTCGCCCGACGTCGCCATCCTGAGTTGCGGGCGTGGGAACCCCTATGGGCATCCGCACCGGGAGACGATGAGGCTGTTCCGCGAGTTCGGGGTCAAGACGTACTCCACCGAGGGGGGCGATATAAAGATAGTCTCCGACGGCAAAAAGTACGAGGTAGAGGCGAGAGGGGCCGGGAAATGAGCGAAATCCATCTTTTCGTGGACCGGGTGGAGAGCGGCATAGCGACGCTGCTGGCCGCGTCTCCGTGGGACGGCGAGGTCAAGGTGCGCTCGGACATGCTCCCCACCGGGGCGCGGGAGGGGACGTGGCTTTGCGCGTCCTTGGCGGTGGATGCGCACAAGAGGGAGGAAACGGCGCGAGACATCGACGCACTGATGAACGAACTGGGCGACTCACCGTGAGAGGTCATTAAAAATACGCCGGACGTCCCGACAGGGCAAAATCCAGTCGAATGTCCCCGAATATCGGCATTCCTCTGTACAAGATAGCTGAATTATACGATAATTAAAACGATAACGATTTAAAACAGCGTATATCCGATGGATGTATGGAGGAGGTTGATAGGGGTGACTGTCGACGAGGGGATAAAATATCTGCAAAGCTCAGGGGCGAAGATCACCGAGACGCGAGTCGCGATAATGCGGTCGCTGGAGGACAGGTGTGACCATCCTTCGGCGGAGCAGCTTTTCATCGAGCTGAAGCCGAAGCACCCTACGCTCTCGATAGCGACGGTGTACAGCACGACGCAGCTTCTTGCCAAGGCATCGTTGCTGCGCATCCTGTCCATAGACGAGAAGAAGGTTTATTTCGATCCGAACCTGGAACCACATGGACACTTTCTGTGCAAGTCGTGCAAGAGGGTGTTCGACGTCCCTGTTGACTTCGACGCGGTCTTCGAGTTCGACGCCCCGTCGTGCATATCGTCGGTGGACACCGCTGACGTGTTCTATTACGGCCTCTGCGTGAAGTGCGACACCAGACGCCGGACGACCTCGAAGGGGTAGGGGCGGCCAGAAGATCGGGACATGGAATTTATTAAAAAAAATATAATCCCCACCGCGGTTGGGCTGATCTTCATATACGCTCCTTTCCTGTGGTGCAAGCTGAGGCGCGAGTCTCCCGAGTCCTACGGGCTGTCGTGGACGCCGGACAGGCGCGGTTTGCGCGAGTGCCTGGCGATAACGGGGGTGGTTCTGATCCCTCTCACTTGCGTGTCGCTCGCTTGGCCCCTGGAGACCCTGCCGAGGAGCAGTTCCCTGTGGCGGAGCGTGAACTTGGCCGCGTCCGGGGTCGCGGCGGCCATAATAGAGGAAATTTTTTACAGGGGATGGATACAGCCGCTCTTGAGGAAGAGGTTTTCGGCACTCTGGTCGATAGCCTTCACCAGCTCGATCTTCGCGATGTCGCACGTCTTCGTGGCGAGTGCCCCTTTTCTCTTCGCCGTCTTCGTCCCTGGTTGCGTGATGGGCTTTCTGAGGGAGAGGCACGGCAACATATCGACCTCCACGCTGTTTCACGCGGCTGGCAACCTCTGGGCGATATGGTTCGCTCCCCTTGTGTGGCCGTCCATGGGCGCCATCGTACAAAAAATGTTCGAGCTGCGGTTTTAGCCGCTGGAGGAGGGGGTGTCATGAGGATGAAACTGCCGTATTCACTGGCCGCGGCCGCGTTTTTTTTCGCGTGCGCCGCGCTGCTGTGCGGCGAGTCGCGCGCGTCGGGCGAGACTCGCCCGCTCTACGAGGTCTCGATTCCGTTCGAGGAGGGTGGAGTCGTTCGCGCCCTCCTGCCCGACGGGCGGGAATTCGTCCTGGGGCGAGTGGTCAAGCTGCCCGAACGCACGAGGTGGCCGAGCTACACGGCCAGCGCGTGGGGGAGTCCAGGTACGGTGACAGCGTCGGCGGTGAACGCCGTTCACATACTGATTGGCGTCGAATCCGGCAAGGGCCGCACGATGAGCGTCATACCCGCGGAGACCATAGCGCCGGCCGCCGGGCCGGGAGCGGCCGTCGTGCTTGACTGCAAGGGCGGTACGTCGTTCTTCGGCGCGTGGGCCCCTCCGGCCGGCACCCCTCTCTTTGTCAGGAGAGAGGGTTTACCGTTGCGCTCCATCGAGGACGGTCTGCCGGAGAGAGGAGACGAGCTGATCCTCAAGGTGAGCGAGGGGGACATTCCCTACATGGTGGAGTTCGAGAACAGGCCAGGAGGGCGGGTGATTGCCTGGAGCGCCTCCCGCGCGGAGATCGCGGCCAGGGTCGTGAGGCCGCTGGGAGGGACGGGGCGTTTCGAGGGGACGCTGTATCAGGGCCCGGGCCGCATACGTGCCAACCACTCCGGGGTAATAGACATAAGCACGTCGAGGTACGGATCAATCGGAGGGTTTCAGATAATTCCGTGGGACCACGCGCTGAGCTCGCCCGAGATGCAGGGATCGTGGCAGATGACGCAGTGGATGATCATCGCTCACCCCGACGGACGCTCCATGATGGGCGGCACGGAGCCGCTCTTCGCTGGGGGGCTCGTGCCCGGCACGCAAGCTGGGGAGTCGCTGTGGGACATATGGTCGACTTACGGCAGGAAACCGCTGGTAATAGCCCGCATCGACGGCGGGCCGTGGGAGAGTTTGCCGGTGGCATCAGGCAGGGACGACGGCGTGCTGAAGAGCGTGACTCATCTTAGGATCTACTTCCCCCGATCTAAGGAACCCCGTCATTAAAATCCCTCAACTTTAGGTCCTTAGATTGCAAATCGGTTTTAGTTTCCGGCTCGTCATCAGACAGCGCGCCGCGCTGAAAAAGTCGATCTCCCGCGGGAGGCCCAGCGCTCCCGTGGCACCCGAAGAGGTTTGCTTACCGCTGCTTCCTTCCGGACCTGACGGGGTTCGCAATTCTTCGCCGCATGGGACTGAGCCTCCGGCGGGAGATCGAAACGCGCCCGTTATGTTACCACGCATCGGACGGGCTGGCAAGGTGCGGGGCAGCACGTTGCCGAGGCTCGTGCCGTCCGATGCGTTTTATGCCAATTTGAAATCAAAGGCCTGAAGGGTGAAGCGTTAAAGCAGATCTGGGCAGCCGCTGGAGCCGCATCAAAAACAGCCCGTTGACCGCGACTTGGTATTAGCTGTATTTTTTGACAATATCCGGTCTCTCTGTGATATTATGTATATGGTGCGCGGCGTGCGTTGAAGTCCAAAAAACAAAAACAAGAGGATAATAAATCCACGCAGGGGTTTCTTGACAATATCTCCCCGCCGTGATTATATCAATACGTGTAAATGTAGTACTTTTATATAGTATATTAAGAAATGTTTATCCGGCATCAAGGGCTGAGTGCTTTTGCGATTGTAAGCCATGCGGCCAAAGGGGGCACCCATATGGGATTGATTGGCAGACAAGAGGGAAGGACCAGAGCGGGGCTTTTCATATTCGGCGGAGTGATGCAATACGTTGTGCTCTCCAGGCAGGGAAACAAGTCGTACAAACTCGAAGAGTGCGTTGATACCCCGTACGACGCTGGTTCGATGGGAGGGGAGCTTTTCGCGAGCCAGGAGGTCGTGGAGGATAATCTGAAAACCCTTAAAAAGCATGTGGGGCGGAAGTGGGCTGACAATGTATATGCCGGTATCCAATCGAAGGACGTGCTGCTCCGGACCGTCGAACTGCCGCAGATGGATTTCGCGGACTTGAAGGAATCCTTCAGGTTCGAATTCGATAGATTCTTCCCCATACCCGTGGATGAGGCCATATACGATGTGGCTCTTTTGGAGCGCCCGGCGGATGATGACGTCGTGCAGGCCGCGATGTCACAGTGCATCGCGGTAGCGGTCAGGAACGCGACGGTCGAGAACCTTATGCTTGGCGCCGGCCGCATCGGCTTGAGGCTGAGCGGCATAGAACCCTCGCCGGTCGCCTCACTGAGGTGCCTTATGGGCCCGGTCGCTCCGTCAGGGTTCAACATCTACGCGCTCGCTGGGATCGTCAGCAGCATAATAGTCGCGGCCTACAGGGACAATGGGATAGTTTACAGGAACACGACGCAGTCGTTCGCGGCTGATGACCCCACAGGCAAAAACATCGAAAACTTCACGCGCGATTTGCAGGCGACGATCAAATTCGCCGCGACTCAGATGAGGGGGTTTGCGACGGACAAGGTATATGTCGGCGGATATGGGCTGACGCATGGAACAGCTCTGAAGGCGAGCCTGGAGGAGACGGCCAACATTCCTGTGGAGATGGTGAACCCGTGGGAGACGTGGTCCATCAGCAATCAACCCAAGCAAGTCTACGGCTGGGAAGTGGCGATTGGTTTGGCTCTTCGGCCTTCGGGGGTGAAATAGCTTATGCAGACTATGTTTGATTTGAGACCGCCGCATCTGGTGCAGATGCAGTCCCAGAGGGTGGACGTATTCCGGGTTTTCAACGTGCTGTTTTTCTTGATTTTTTTGATTTTGTCCGTATACGACATCGGCTTCCTCGCGCTCAATCTGAGGAGAGTGAAGCAGGAATTGAGCGCGGCCAGGGGGGACGAGGCCAGCGTTAAGGCTCAATCTGTCCAGTACGCCAGCGCGCTCACGACTATGAAGGAACTCAGGGATAAGGTTCAGGTGTATTTGCAGTTTACGAGGGAGGAACTCCCGGCGGTCGAGTTCATGGCGGCGCTGGAGGGCGCGATATCGAACGGGATCAAGATATCGAGGCTGGAGGTGCGCCCCGGAAACGTGTTGATGAGGGGGGCTGCCGTCTCCGACCAGGAGATAATCGACTTCGCGGCGAAGCTGGACGGCATGAAGAACATAGTGACGACCGTCAACGCGCCGGTCACGTCTAAGTCCACCCTGGGGTCGAGGCAAATTTCGGAGTTCACGCTCACATGCAATATAAAGGACATCATGGCGATAGCCGCCGTCTACCCGCACCTGATGAGCAGCCAGAGCGTCGCCGCTGATGAGGAGGGGACCGTGCAATGACCGCGGAGAAGCAGCACGCTCTTTACGGGGTTTTGATGGCCTTCGTCGTGGTACTTTTTCTAGTGGCTCAGTTTGTCCTGCAACATACGCTGAAGAGCGCGTCGGAGGAATTGGCGTCCGTATCGACGAACCTGGCCTCGGAGAAGAGGACAGCCGAATCCAGGAAATTGTTGGTCGAGCGGTACAAGTCGTTTGAGAGCCTCGCAATGAACTACAGCCGGTCCGAGCGGGTTTTCCCGGTGAATGCCCGGGAGTTTTTCACCGCTATGGACAAGGTTTTGAAGGACAATTTGGTAGAATACACGAGCAGAAGCGCCTCGCCGCAAACCACCCCAGGCGGCAGGCTGGAGCTTCAATTTTCGTTCAGCGGTCCCTATTACGGCGTCTTGAAGGCACTGGCGGCGCTCCGGGAGAACGAGTACGTCATGAGGGTCTCCAACCTTGTCATAGAGGCTGAGGCAGAGGGCCGGGTATCGGGCAGCATGAGCGTAATAAGCACGGTGAGGAGCTAGGGGGGCTGCAAATGGCTGACAGTTCATCCGCGAGAAAGACGGCGGCCGCCTCTCAGCCGAGGGGCAAACAGCAGAAACCGAGCGAGCAGAGGATCAAGAGTTTGTTATTCATCATCGCCCTTGTCGCTTGCTGCGCCGGGAGCTATTATTTTTATATGACCACGCTTCGGTTGATAGAGGACGGCGGTAACGCGGTGCGTAGGTTTACGAACCAGCAGGTTCCCCCTGACTCGACCCTGGCCGACGAGACCAAGGCGATCGATACGGTCGAGTCCGGTCTGTCCGACATAACGAAGGCAACGAGCATGTCCATGCAGACCGCGCTGTTGGCTGAGATATCGGGCAAATATCCGGTGGCGCCTTCGAACAGGATCATGCCCGCGCCTAGTACGGGCGCTGCCGCCAGCGATCTTGCCGAGATCGAGCCTGATCCACCCATGGTCACGGTTGTGGCGATACTCATCAAGGGGGACGACAAGATAGCCATGTTGGATGTGGCCGGCGAGGAAGGCGCTCTGATAGTCAGGCAGGGCAGCAAATTTTCAAGCGGCACGGCAAGGGTTACTAAAATAGATGCGAAGGGTGTGACATATACATGGATGAAAAAAAGCATTCAAGTCCCATTTTGAAGATGGCGAAACGCAAAGGGCACTCCCGCCTCGTCATCTCTCTGGTGTTGCTTGCGGCGGCCATCATGCGGACGTCCATGGTTTGCGCGGCTGACCTGCCGCCGGGGCGCACGATGAATACTCCAACCGACCCGGTGTTGTCGGGGATTCAAGTGATGCAGGCGGGAGGGGACGCGATCCTGCTGCGCGCGAGGGGTTTTTCCATACCGAGGCCGCGCGCGGCCTCCGCTCCGGGAGCCGATAAATTGGTGTTACAGTGGGATGGGGTGAGGTTTCCGCAGAGCCTCGAGAAACGCGAATGGTGGGATGACCGCGACTGGGATATCCTGAAGCTCAATCCAACGACCACCGATACTTGGTGGAAGCAGTACGATCTCCCGCTGTTGAACCGCATAAACGTGGAGTCCGTCGGAGAGAACGGCATGAAAATGATCTTCACCTCCACGAAGCCCCTGGTTGTGCAGAGGATCGAGGGCCTTGCGGGAGCGGACGACATCTCCTTGATGCTGAGGGTTTACGAGCGGGAGAAGCCGGCCGCTTTGCCGCCAAAGCCGGCCGCCCGCGCGAAGAACGACCCGATGGGCATCAACGCGCCGGTGACGCTGCAGTTGAGGGACGCTGACGTAAAATCCGTCTTCAGGATGCTGGCGGACCTGCAGAATTTGAACTTGCTCATCGACACGTCAGTGCCGGATGTGCCAGTGACGTTTTCATTCAACGAGGTTCCGTTCAAGGAGGCATTCTCATACCTGCTTCGCGCGGCCGACCTCACTTACGCGGTGGAGGGCGGGATGCTCATCGTCGGCCGCCCCGAGAGCCTCGGCAAGACACTGGGCAAGGAGATCGTCCGGGCTTACAACATATCGTATGCCATCGACGACAGCGGTCAGGTGCGCGGGGACATAACGGCAGTGCTCACGGGGCTGATCTCGCTCTCCAAACCGCCTACTCTCGACGCGCGCAACCGCCAGCTCTACGTGACCGCGACCCCGGACCAGCATGTGCAGGTGGCCGAGCTGCTTTCGAAGCTCGATCATCCGGGCAGACAGATCATGTTGCAGGCACGAATCTTCGAGGTCAACGACGATGCCTCGCAGGAGCTGGAGGCGCTCGTCTCGTCGGTGTACGATCAATGGCTCTTTAACTTCTCCCACCTTGGAGTAGGCACCGGATATAATTATTCCAATATCCCTTTTGAGGAGGTGGACTTTGGTCTTCCGGTTGGAGGCAGGGCGCCTGGCAGTGACATTTTATGGGAAGGTGGAGTTGTCGACTCGGGTGTCAAGATGTTGAGCGCGGGGCTCACCGCGCTGGAGAGCAATGGCAGGGGCAAAAGCCTGGCGAGCCCCTCGATCATAACGTTGGACGGCCAGGAGGCCAACGTGTCGCTCACGCGCAATGTAAAGTACGCCTCTGGCGTCGACTCCAACGGGAACGTGACGTTCAGCGACGAGGAGAGCGGGCCGATGCTGACCTTCACGCCCGTCATCGGGCGCGACGAGGTCGTGACCATCAAGATAAGCGTGGAGACCGGTGAAATTTTGCAGTGGAGGAACGCCGGTCTTGGGGCACAGGCGCCTGAAACCTCGTCGCGCAGGGTAGAGACGACCGTCAGGGTGCGAAACGGGGAGCCATTCGCGGTGGGGGGACTGTTCACGGACAATAAAACGACCACCCGCCAGCGCATCCCCGTGCTTGGCTACATACCGCTCCTCGGCGACCTCTTCACCGCCAGGAACGAACGGCACATCAAGTCGGAGGTGGCTATAATCGTGATCCCTTACATACTGAACATCCCGGACGAGGAGATATCGACGTTTGATCTGCTGAAGACGTCGTTGTCGAAGTGAATTCGCAAACGCGTAAGGCGAGATGCGATGCCCGGCCCTGTCCCCTGGTAGCCGGGCGTTTTTTTATAAAATTTACTTGAAATCCGGGTCGAAACGATAGCCCACCCCGTGCACCGTGTGCAGTGCGCGGGGGGTTCCGGGGTTTTCCTCTATCTTCTGCCTGAGACGCGCTATGTGCTGATCCACTGATCTCGTCGTCACGTCGCAATCCGCGTCTATCCCCCATACTGTTTCGAGCAGCTCCTCGCGCGGCACCGCCTTGCCCCTCTTGGCTACCAGGCATTTGAGCAGCTCCGTCTCCTTATGCGTCAACTGGCACGGCCGCCCGCCCCTGATGACTGACATGCTCTCGAAGTTTATGACGGTCTCCCCGATCTTGAGAGACGCGGGGATATTCCCCCTGCCATCGAGGTTTTCAGCGCCGCCGCCGTGGGATAGCTCTCCCCTGCGAATCGCCGCCCTGACGCGCGCTGTGAGCTCCGCCATTCCGAAGGGCTTGACGATGTAGTCGTCGGCTCCGAGTTCGAGCCCCACCACCTTGTCGATCTCCTCTCCCTTCGCGGTCAGCATGACGATGGGAGTGAGCGAGTCCTCGCGCCTTATCGCGCGGCATACATCGTATCCGCTCATGAGCGGCATCATAACGTCCAGCAGCACCAGATCCGGACGGCGCTGCCTATACAGTTCGAGGGCCGACCTGCCGTCGGCCGCCTCCGTGACGGAATATCCCTCCAGGACCAGCAGGTCCGAGACGCCGGCCAATATCGCCGGGTCGTCCTCCGCTATCAATATATGTTCGTTCACGGCTCACGCCTCCCCTCATTCTATCGCGGAATTAACGAAGCGCGTATTTAATCGCTTAAACTCGCTTTACTGTTTAAGAATACAGGCGCCGCATTCGTTAATTCCGCGATAGGGGATTTCAATCTTCACCCTTCAGGCCCCCGACGATAAATCAGCTCTTCCCTTAAAGCGGGACTCGCCTGTCGTTGCCCTCACGGCGGAGGGGCAGCGACAGGGTGAACGCGCTGCCCCCTCCCTCTCGGGGCGAGTACGTCACATCGCCGCCGTGCGCGCGCGCTATGCCGCGCGCGATGGACAGCCCAAGACCCGCCCCGCCGCGCATCGCGGAGAGCGAGTCGTCAGCGCGGTAGAACTCCTGGAATATCCGGTCGGAGAGGCCCGGGTCGACGCCGATCCCTCTGTCCTCGACGGCCGCGCGCGCGTATCCGCCGTCCGAGGCGCACCTCACGGATATCTCCCTCACGTCGCCGGAGTACTTCTCGGCGTTGGAGAGCATGTTCATTATGACCTGCCTCAGCGCCTCCCTGTCGCCCCTCGCCGGGAGCGGTCCGTCCTCGCTGAACGAGACGCTGAATCCCGTTTTGACTAGGTGAGGCTCCATCTGCCGCAGCGTGTCGCGAGCCACTTCGGCCAGGGACAGGTTCTGCATACGGTACTTCTCCCTCCCCCGCCTCGAAAACGTCAGCACGTTGTCCACGAGATGCGACAGCCTGTCGGCCTCCGACATCATCGTCCGCAGGTACTCGCGCCGCCGCCCCTCGTCCCCCTGTTTGCCGGAGGCCATCAGCTCCGCGAAGAGCCTTATCGACGTGAGCGGGGTCTTGAGCTCGTGCGACACGTTGGCGACGAAGGTCGTCTTCTGGCTCGCCACGCGCATCTCGTATGACATCGTGCGGATTATGACGACGCCGCCCGTTATTATTGCCAGGGAGAGCGCCGCCACCTCCACCCAGACGACCATGCGGGCGAAGTTGGCGCGAGAGGCGAGCAGCTCCTGGTTGACGAGCCACGCGCCGACCTCCCACCGAGGCAGTTCCGGCGATATCTCCCTCGCCGCGAACGGGCGGCGCCAGTCCGGCTCGGCGCCGGGCCTCGGCTCCGGCGCGACGATCGGTGTCCCAGAGTCGTCCAGCACCGTCAGTATGCGCACGTCGGAGAGCATGTCGGGCATGATGCCGGCGATGCGGTCCCTCAAGACCTCCATGCGCAGGGTGCAACCCACGAACGCCCCACCGCCGCCGCGTGCCCAGAAGAGTATCCCTAGCCCCTCGTCGGAGAGGCTAGGGAGGAGGCCGTTATCGCCGGCCGAGGTCAGCTCCTTGAAGGAGCGGCTCCTCGACACCGTACGGGATCGCGTCTCGGCGGGCTTCATGGGTGACGGCGCAGGCGCCTTGTCTGCCGCGACGGGCGCCCGCGCCGCGACGTTGCGCCGCAGTATCTCAAACCCCTCGCGGGATGCCCGCTCGAACAGTTCGTCCCGTGCCTCGGTGTCGGAGGCGATGCGGCTTTGCGCCATCTGCCGCGCCACCCCGGACGGCTCGTCCGCCGCATAGCCCTTTGTCGGCGGGGCCTGCGCGGTGATCCCCATCTTTGACCGAGAGACGCCTTCAGCCGGTCTCCCCGCGCCCTCGGCATCGGATTTTTTCTCCGCCGGGCCGGATGGCGCCTCGTACCTGTATATCCTGGTCACGAGGTCGTAGGCCGGGATGCGGGCGCCCCCTTCGAGGAATGCGCCGAACGCGGCGATGAGGCCGTTCGCTCCGCCGGGACCGCCCCCGTCTGTGGTCTCGATGCGCCCGCCGCGGAGCGTGAAGGGGGTCTCTACCAGCGGGTCGATCTCGCCCCAGCGGGCAATCGGCATCCCATCCGCGCCGCTCAGGGAGGCGGCCTCCCGCGCCAGTGTCGTCCTGATCTCGCTCATCATCTGGTCTATCCTCGCCGCGGCTAAGTCCACCTCGGCCATCAGCGCGCTCTCCAGCCTGCGTTCGACGTACAGGGACTCGCGCTCGGCCGCCCTGAGAGCCAGAAAGCCGAGGGCGATGCTCGGCGCGAGCACCGCCAGCATGAATATCGCCGTCAGGGTGATCGGGATGGCCCGCTGATTTATCGTCAAGGGCTAGCGGATGTTGAGCGACCTGGCCAGGGCGTTCTCCGCCCCATTCGAGAGCATGTCATCCAGCACCGCGTAGTCCGTCATGTCGAGGTTGACCGGGGTCACCGACACGTAGCCGTCGCGCACCGCCGTCACGTCGGAGCCCTCCTCCCAAGTGTCCTCGATGCTGCCGCCCAGCCAGTAGCAGTCGTTGCCCTGAGGGTCCTTCAGGCAGATGAACTTGTCCCTGTACGAACGTTTGCCCCGCCTGGTGATCTTGAAGCCCTTGATGTTCCTGAGCAGCTCGTTCGGCACGTTTACGTTGAGCATCACGTCCTCCGGCAGCCCGTTCTTCTCAGCGTAGCTCAAGATCGCTGTGGCCGCCAGGGCGGCCGTGGTGTTGTGCTTGAAGCTGTCTCCCTGCTTTACGCAGAGCGAGACCGCGACGGCCGGGCGCCCGAGGATCACGCCCTCAATGGCGGCGCAGGCCGTCCCGGAGTACGTCACGTCGTCGCCGAGGTTCGGCCCCTGGTTTATGCCGGATACCACGAAGTCGGACTGAACGGAGAGAGCCTCCAGCCCTATGGTCACACAGTCCGTCGGCGTGCCGTCGCAGGAGTAGGCCGACACGTCGGGGGAGAACATCCCAGGGTCGAGCGGGCGCACCCGGACGGGGCGGTCCACCGTTATGGCGTGTCCCATGCCGCTGCGCTCGCGGTCGGGCGCGATGACCGCGGAGAGCCAGCCCCGCTCCGACAGCATACGTGAGATTATCTGAATGCCTGGCGACGTGACGCCGTCGTCGTTCGTCAGTAGTACTTTCATGTTGTGAGTTTTTCCCTCCCGATCAGAACAAAAAGTTCAACAGGCACACGTCGACCAGCAAAGCCATTATCGGCCGCATGAAGATCTGAATGACGTTGGTGAATACGAGTATGAGTATGATGAACATGCCGTACCTCTCCAGGAAGAAGTACGTGTCCAACATGGACGGCGGCAGCATCACCGAAAGGACCTTCGATCCGTCGAGCGGGGGAATCGGTATCAGGTTGAACACGCCCAGGCCGATGTTTATGAACAGCATGTTCAGCATGAACATGCGGAACGCGAAGTTGTCCAGCAGCCACGGCGCCGCTGCGGCCAGCAACCTGTAGATCACGCCGGCGGCCAGCGCCGAGGCGAAGTTGCCCGCCGCTCCGGCGAGGCTCACTATCGCTATGTCCCTCCGCGGGTTTTTGAAGTATCTGGAGTTGATCGGCACCGGCTTCGCCCATCCGAAGCGGAAGAAGATGAGCATAAACGTGCCGACCGGGTCGAGGTGGCGCATGGGGTTCAGGGAGAGGCGCCCCTGGTACGCCGCCGTTCTGTCGCCCAGTTTGTACGCCGCCCACCCGTGGCAGAACTCGTGAAAAGACAGGGCCCACAGGAGGGCCGGTATGCGAAGCAGTATTTCGGCGATGTATGCGCCGGAGAACATGCCCATTTAATAACGCACTTCCTTCCAGACTATAAGCTATGAACCGTGAACGTCTCGCCTATTCCGGCTCGCAGCACTCGACCACCCATTTCAGCGTGTCGAAGTTCGAGTGGCATACCTCGAGCGCGGTGATGCCCGGCAGTTCATAGGAGTGGAGCCTCGTTACGCGGGCTATTGCCCGTCTCATGACGCTCTCCGTGGTCATGCAACGCAGTGCCCACTCGTCCTCCCAGTGAACGCGGCCGCGCCATCGGAAGCAACTGTCGGCCCTGTTGACGTTGACGCTCGCGGCGAGCCTCTCGTTCACCAGCGCGGACGCTATGTTCCGGGCCTCGCCCTCGTTACCGCAGTAGGTGGTCAGCTCGTACACGGCGGACATCTTGAGCATGAGCGCGCCCAACTCCCTGGCCCGTGCCTCCCAGGATTCCATGCTCCCGGCGTTGAGCAGGACCATGTCCGACATGGCCTGTTTCTTAGCGGTGTTCGTCATGAATCGCTCCCGCCGCCCGATCTCGCCCTCCGTCCATCCGCGCGCCAAGTTTCTCTCGGCCTTGAGGTCGTCGGGAGCGGTCACGCATATTATGCAGTCTACGTAGTCGAAGCGGCCGCTCTCGAACAGCAGGGGTACCTCCAGGACAATCCAGCCCCGAGCCTCCCGCACCGTCCGCGTGATCTCGGCGATCGTGCCGGGATGTATGAGCCCGTTGGTGAACGCGTTCTCCGTGTTGTCCTTGAACGCCATCTCCGCGATCCTCCGGTGGTCGGGCTCGCCGCCCTTGAAAACCCCCTCGCCCCAGCGCTCCTTCGCCGCCCTCATTATCTCAGGCCTTCGCCATTGCTCCTTCGCGACGGCGTCCGCTTTGATCACGTTCGCCCCCATCTGCCCCCACACGCGGGCGATGGAGCTTTTTCCTGAGCCGACCTCTCCCGTCAGCGCCACCGTGAACATGTGCCGCACCCCTCTCTAACCCGAAAACCCGAAAAACGCGCGCGCATCATGAACTCCACCAACCGCTGGAACGAGACTTTCCCGGGATGCGCCAGACTCTCGCCTGGCCCGACGCGCCGAGCCGCGTCCTGTCGTCTATTTTGACCGCGCCGGCCGAGTCGGAGAGCTCGCTGATGAACCGGGAGAGGTTGAACGTCCTGAATTCGCCGAACATAACCCTGCGCGTCACGCCGGACATGTAGAGTCTCTCCTTGGCCCGCGTCATGCCTACATAGCATATCCGCCGCTCCTCCTCCAGCCCCCCCGGCTCGTCGAGCGACCTCTCGCTGGGGAATATCCCGTCCTCGAGGCCGGCGAGAAACACCACCGGGAACTCCAGCCCCTTCGCCGCGTGAAGCGTCATGAGGCTGACATGCGAGTCCCCGAACCTCATCGAGTCCTGGTCCGTGAAGAGCGCCGCCTGCGCGAGCGCCTCCGCCGCGCTGCCGTCGTCCGGCATGATGGAGGTCATCTCGCGCACGTTTTGCAGCCGGTCCTCCCAATCCTCGGGGAACGCGTCCCTTATGTATTCCTCATAACCGGCATTATACAATATAAAGTCAATAGCGCTCCCAAGAGATTCCTCCTCCGCGACGCGCAGCATCGTTTTGGCGAGAGCCGCGGCGCCCTCGCCCTGTTTTCCCTTGAGCGGCGGGTTTGCGGTCATCCCGCCCCATATCTCGCGAGGCTCGCCGAGGGCTTTCGAGAGGTATAGGGCGAGCCGTGCCGTCCCCTTTGGGCCAAGCCCGCGCGCCGGGATGTTGGCTATCCGCTCGAGCGACGCCGCGTCGCGGGGGTTGGCGGAGAGCCGCAGCATGGAGAGCACGTCCTTGACCTCACGCCTGTCGTAGAACGCGACCCCCCGGACTATCCCGTACGGTATCCCCCGCTCCAGAAGAGCCTGCTCGTAGCCGCGGGACAGGGCGTTCACGCGGTACAGTATGCTTATGTCGCCGTACCGGTATCCGTCCTCGAGGACGAGGCGCTCTATCTCGTCCGTTATAAACGCGTACTCGTCCCTGTCGCTGTTCTCGATCGTGACCCTCACCGGCGCCCCCTCCGCGGAGTCGGTCCAGAGGTTCTTGTCGCGCCGCTCCCGGTTGTTCCGTATGACGGAGTTGGCCGCCGCCAGGATGTTGGACGTGGACCTGTAGTTGCGGTCGAGCACGATAACGCGCGCGCCCCTGAAGTCGTCCTCGAAGCCCATCATCAGGGACATGTCGGCGCCGCGCCAGCCGTATATGGACTGGTCCGGGTCGCCCACCGCCATCAGGCGCCCGGAGCCGCCGGCGAGCGTCTTGAGGAGCAGGTACTGGGGGGAGTTCACGTCCTGGCACTCATCGACCAGTGTCCACTCGACGCGGTTTCGCTCCGATTCCAGCGCGTCCCGGTCGTTGAGGAGGATGTGGAGCGGCATCATCATGAGGTCGTCGAAGTCGAGCGCCCCCTGCCTCTTGAGCTCGTCCCTGTATAGATCGTAGGCGGGGCGCCACCTCTCCTCGATGTCCGGGTCGAGCGTGGCCGGGTCGCAGTTGGCGTATGCCCTCGATATCCTGTCCGCGAGGCTCCTGTTGTCGTCGCCCTTGGCGTCGAGGCCGAGATGCCTGGCTATTTTTTTCGCGGCGTTCCGGCAGTCGCCCCTGTCGAATATGACGAAGTTGGACGGGTAGCCCAGGGAGGCCATGCTGGACGCGTTTCGGAACAGAAACCGCATACCGTAGGAGTGGAACGTCGAGACCTGCATTCCACGAAGGTCACCGCCCACCATGGACTTCACCCGCTCCAGCATCTCCGCCGCGGCCTTGTTGGTGAAGGTGAGCGCCAGAATCCGATTGGGAGGGACTTTTTTCTCGGCGATGAGATACGCTATCTTCGACGCGAGCACCCTGGTCTTGCCGCTCCCCGCGCCGGCCATGACGAGTTCCGGCCCGTCGCACCACTCGACCGCCGCGGCCTGAGCGCTGTTCAGCGCCCTGAGTATGGATCTACCGTCCACGGCGCGGTCCCGCCTCTAGCCGCCTCGAACCCGGAAACATCGAAGCGGGGAAGGCCTGAATCCGCCTTCCCCGACAGCCGGAGCGCAGACGCGCGTGCTGAGGCTCCGCCGGCATAAGAGCTATTCCAGGGGTTCCAACAGCCCGTAACCGCCGTCGTTGCGCCTGTAGACCACATTGAAACCGCCGCTCTCCCCGTTGCGGAAGAGGAAGAAACTGTGCCCCAGAAGGTCCATCTGGCGGGCGGCCTCCGCGGGCATCATGACCGACACGGGGAACCTCTTCACCTTGACGATGTCGGTGGGGCTGCTGTCGTCCTGATCTCTGCTGTCGCCGAATATGTCGGAGGGCAGGTCGAAGGAGATGTCCCTGGTTTTGATGTGGGTGCGGTCGTTCAGATAGTCCTTGTGCCTCTTCACCTGGCGCTCGATATTTTTCAGTGCCTTGTCGAACGCCTTGCGCATGTCCGGCGAGTGATCCTCTCCCCTCATCACCAGGCCGTTCGCGTTCGCCGTGATTTCGACGATATTCATACCTCGCTTGTAATCGAGCACCACCTGAACGTCAAGTATCTTGTCGAAGAATCTCTCGACCTTGGATAGCTTCTTCTCCATGAACTCCTTCTGTTCATCTGCTGCCTCGGCGTTGCGAGTGACGAAACGAACATCCATAGTCACCCCTCCTAAGTTTTTTGTCTGCTTGCCGCCGAGCCGCGCTGCCCGGCGCGACAAAATTCTAACACTTAGCACCCCGCCTCGCAACGCTTCGTTGTTCGTTGCCGCCATTAGCCAACTCATATATAATGCAATGGCCCTTGGTTTGCCGCTCATACCAATTTGAAATCAAAGGCCTAAAGGGCGAAGCGTTAAAACAGGTTTGATCAACCATTCAGCCTTGTCAAAAACAGCCTGTTGACCGCGAATTAGCATCAAATTTTTGTCGGTGTGTCGATGTTATGAAGGGAGAGAAATTTTTTGAAGTGGAAATTGTCCGAGCGATCCAAGAGAATCCGTCCGTCGGCGACATTCGCTGTGACCGCGCTGGCTAAGGAGTTGAAGGCGTCGGGATGCCCCGTTCTGTCGTTCTCCGCGGGCGAGCCCGATTTCGCGTCGCCTCCTTCGGCGGTCACGGCGGCGCGGGACGCCATAGACCGGGGGGAGACCCACTACACGGCCAACTCCGGCGTAGCCGAGCTTAAGAGGGCCGTAGCGTCGTACTACAAGGAGCGCTTCGGGCTCGAGTACGCGGCGTCCGAGATCATAGCGTCCGGGGGGGCGAAGCAGGTTTTGTACGAGGCCGTTCAATCGCTCGTGGACCCTGGGGACGAGGTGCTGCTCTTCACCCCCTCTTGGGTGAGCTACGTGGAGCAGATCCGCATGGCGGAGGGCGAGCCGGTCGTGGTGGACACGACGGGCTCGAATTTCCTCCCGGCGCCGAAGGCGGTGCGCGGCGCCCTCACCGGGAGGACGGCGGGCATGATAGTGAACAGCCCCAACAACCCGACCGGCGCGGTGTACGGTCGGGAGACCTTGGAGATGCTGGCCGGCGTCGCCCGAGAGCGCGGTCTTTGGATCATATACGACGAGATATACGAGCGCCTCGTCTACGGCGCGGCCAGACACCTCAACATCTTACAGGTCGCCCCCGACATCCGCGACCGCGTCATCGTCGTCAACGGGGTCAGCAAGGCTTACAGCATGACCGGATGGAGGATCGGGTACGCCCTTGGCCCCAGGGAGGCGATATCCGGGATGGATGACCTGCAGGGGCACCTCGCGTCGAACCCGTCGTCGATCGCGCAGTGGGCGTCGGTGGGCGCGATAGAGGGCGCGGAGGCCGACGTCGAGCGTTGCAGGGCCGAGTTCGAGCGCCGCAGGGATATTCTCTTCGGCATCCTCTCGGGGATAAAGGGCGTCAAGATAGTCCCGCCCGACGGCGCGTTCTACGCCTTCTTCGACGTGAGGGGCACCGGGCTCCCGGACGACATGGAGTTCTGCCGGCGCATCCTGGAGGAGAAGTACGTAGCGCTGGTCCCGGGCGCCGCGTTCTTCGCCCCGGGCTTCGTCCGCATGTCCTATGCCTGCTCGGAGGAGGACATACGAGCAGGCGGCGCGCGAATAAAGGAGTTCGTGGAGTCCCTGTGATTCCCGAATTTTTTAAGTAAACGCGGACTTGTTGCGGGGGAGGGGTTTTGCATGAGCGCTTACGGTGAACCATTGAGGAGGGCGAACGAGGCGTTGGGCGGCAGGATAGCGTTGTCCCTGCTGTCCAAAGGCTACAAAACGGCGGTATACGCGCCGTCGGCGGATGACGCGGCCCGCGCCGCGCTGGATTTGATACCGGACGGCAGTTCGGTCGGAATACCGGGCTCGGTGACGGTAAGGGAGCTGGGGCTGCCAGAGCTCCTGGCGGAGAAGAAGTGCAGGGTCTTTCACCACTGGGACCCGGCGCTTGCGCCGGAGGACAGGCCCGCGCGGCTGCTGGAGGAGAACTCCGCCGATTGGTTCGTGACGAGCAGCAACGCGATAACCATCGACGGCAGGATGGTCAACATCGACGGCACCGGCAACAGGGTGGCGTGCATGTCGTGGGGGACCGGGAGGATACTCTTCATAGTCGGCCTCAACAAGGTCGCCTCGGACCTGGAGGGCGCGATCTCCCGGGCCCGCAACAGGGCGACCCCTCCCAACTCGGTGAGAACGGGCCTCGGCTCGCCGTGCGTGAAGACGGGGCACTGCGTCAACTGCGACTCGCCCGAGAGGGCGTGCCGGGTGATCTCGATAATCGAGCGCGTCCCATTCGGCAGGGAGGCTCACGTCATCCTGGTGGGGGAGCGCCTGGGTTATTGAGCGCGCTTGTGGTGAGACGCCGGAGGTCTATCCCCCTCCGGCTATGCCCCTGCTCTTGGGGGTGCCGCCTATCTTGGCGATGCGCTCCCACAGGATGTCGAGCCCCCGCTCTATCGGCGTCGCGTGCGGGACGAACGCCGAATCGACGATGAAAACGGCCTCGCGCGTCCCCTCGGTCACGCTGGCCAGCCTGCTGTCCCTGTGGTTCCAAAGCCAGCAGCATATCTTCGTGTCATCAGCGTACGCTATGTTGCGCGGATCCGCTTCGATCACCTCGTCTCCCGCGCCCAGCGGGAAAAACTTCTCCCCCGCGCGGCATCGGCGCAGCGTCATGACGCCGTCGATCTTCTCCGCGTCGTGCGCCCCCAGGGAGAGCAGCGTCGACACGGACGTGCAGTCGTAGCAGTCGACGACGCTCGACACGCTCCACATCCCCTTCCCCTTCAGCACGCGCCTCGCCAGCGCCTCCGGGGATGACCGGAATTTGCTGGGCTTCACCCCCATGTCGCTGTATACGGCGCGCCACCGCGCGATGTCGGGATGGAGCGCCAGGTTTTCGTCGGTGACGCCGAGCGACGCGAGGTCACGGGCCAGGCGCCCCTTCAGCTCCTCCACGTATGGATGCTCTCTTTCGACCCTTACGTCTGCCAGCAACCAGCCGACCCTCGCGTCAGGGTAATCGCGCGCCACCTCTGGAGTTATTGTTATGCCAGCAAAAGGCACCTTGATCTCCTCCTTATATTTTTATAAAATCTCGCCCGTGCCATTATAATGCCTTCGCCCGAGGCGTGCCGGAGCGCGCGCGGATATCTTCGAAATGTTTTAACTTGCGGCGCTTGATCATGAATTTTGGCGTCATATCTTCTAAATTTATATTCAAAAGGGTGGCACATGAATGCATGTAGACGGTGAATCGCATGTTACGGGAATTCCCCACGTTTATACCATTTTGTTCCTGCTGATCGTTCTGTCAGCCTTCGCGACGTGGGTCATTCCGGCTGGGGAGTACAGCCGGGCCTCGGATGGCGGAGCGTCCGCCGGTGTATCGCGGGGCACGTACCACGAGGTGGAGTCCCGTCCGATAGGGCCTATAACGACGCTGTCGACCGTCCACAGGGGGATGGTGAAGGCCGCGGATACGGTGTTTTTCATCTTCATAACGTTCGCGTCCATCTCCGTTCTGCTCTCGACGGGGGTGTTCCACGCCCTCATATCGCGCGTGCTCGACGTGTTCACGGGGCACTCCAGGTTATTGGTCATACCGATATTCATACTGCTCATAGGCATGGCCTCGTCGACGATGGCGGTGTTCGAGGAGATGTTCTCGTTCGTGCCCATCTTCGTGACGGTGGCCGTGGCCATGAGGTACGACGCCCTGGTGGGCATGTCCATAGTGGCTCTGGGCATCGGCCTTGGCTACTCCGGGTCGTGCCTCAACCCCTTCACGGTGGGGATAGCGCAGGGGATAGCCGGGCTTCCCCCGTTTTCCGGCGCGGCTTACAGGGTCTTCTGCCACCTGCTCATGGTGACGGCGGCCAGCGCCTACGTCATGCTGTACGCGTTCAGCGTCTCCCGCAATCCCCTGAACAGCCTGATTCGGAGGGAGGGGCCGCGGGATTTGCGCGCGGACGGGAGGATGTTCGAGAAGCACAGGCTGACAGCCCGCCACTTCGCCGTGCTGGCTCTGGCGGCGGCCGGCATAGCCGTCATCGTATGGGGGGTGTCGCGGCGCGGCTGGTACTTCGAGCAGCTGTCCTCCGTGTACCTGACGATGGGGATAGGCTCGGGCCTCATAATGGGGTGGCCGCCGGACAAGATAGCGCACAAGTGGGCGGAGGGCGCGGTCGAGATAACGTCGACCTGCCTCAAGATCGCGTTCGCCAGGGGGATTTTGTTGATACTCGAGGATTCCTCCATATTGGATACGCTGGTATACTGGCTCTCGATGCCGTTGGAGCGGGTGCCCAAGTGGGTGGCCGCGGAGGCGATGCTGGTCGTGCAGACCTTGGTCAACTTCATCGTCCCGTCCGGCTCCGGCCAGGCCGTCGTGAGTATGCCGCTGATGATCCCATTGTCGGACGTGCTGGGCATATCCCGCCAGACCGCGGTCCTGGCCTTTCAGTTCGGCGACGGCATATCGAATGTGATGTGGATCACCGGGTCGATGCCGATACTGTGCAAGTTCGCCGAAATATCGCCGAGGCTCTGGATCAAGTGGTTCACGCCGCTCTTTCTCATCATCCTTATGACTCAGATGTTCTGCATAGCGCTCGCGCTCGCCATAAATTATTGATTTTTCAAATGATTAAAATTCGCACTTGCGGCGGCGTTGGTTTAATGCAAGAATTGTAGTGGATCGACGGAGTCATTTGACAGGGGATCATTTTTAGCGAGAGAGGTGTTGGATATGAAAACGAGCGCGCGCAATCAGTACAGAGGTTCAGTCGTCAACATCCGCAGAGGCGCGGTGAACGACGAGGTGGAGGTCTTCCTCGACGGCGGCGGCACCAGGATCACGTCGGTGATAACGAACACCTCGTCGAGGACGCTGGGCCTGGAGCCGGGCAAGAGCGTGGTGGTTCTGATCAAGGCGCCTTGGGTGATACTCGTCCTCGACCCGGAGGGAGTCAAGTTCTCCGCCGGAAACGACCTGCCCGGCACGGTCATCTCGGTCAAGGGCGGAGCGGTCAACACGGAGGTGAACATCCGCCTGGACGGCGGCGAGCCCCTTACGGCGATCATAACCGAGAGCTCCGCGAAGAACATGGGCCTCAAGGCGGGCGACAGGGTTCTGTCCCTAGTCAAGGCGTCGAACGTGATCTTGGGAGTCGAGCAGTGACGGAGTGCTGATTTTTTATTCGCCGACAGGCAACGGAGGGCATATTTCTCATGAGTAGATATGAGCACTTGCTGGACGCTATTTTTGACTCCTCGCCGGACGGTATCCTCGCCCTGTCGGAAGCGGAGGAAAAGGTCTATGTCTCTCCCTCCTACGCCCTGTTGTTTCCGGGCTGGGAAAAACTGCGCTACGACGACCCGCTTGATTCGGTCCGTGATCACTACTCGAAATATGTCGCCAACCTCGACGATCTTATGGAGATGGTTGCCGGGGTCCGCCGGACACGGGAACTCCGCGAGGGGAGAATACGCCTGTTCGACGGGCGCGTCATCCATGTGAGCGGCAAGGTCATTCGACACCCGGACGGCGGCGCGACCGATCTGTGGGTTTACCGAGACATCACCCAGCAATGCCTGCAGGACGAGCATCTGCAATTGCGTCTCCAGATCGTTACGGCGGTGCTCGACGCATCCAACGACGCCATTTTCACCCTTGTGGAAGGGCTGGAAACGCCCCTGACCAACGCCAAGTATTCCTCGATCTTTCCGGGCTGGGAAAAATCCTTGCGTTTCGGTCAGCCCCTCGAGGAACTCGAGGATTTCTTTTCGCGGCATCTTGTCGACTGGGAAGCGCACATTGCTCTGGTCGCGAAGGTCAGGGAAACGGGGCGGGAGTATCAGACGGTTCATCGTCATAAGGACGGCAGGATTATCCACGTGTCCGGGAAAATGGTGGATGCCGGCCTTGCCCGGCACGGGAAGCTGGAAATTTACACCCTCAAGGATATCACCGAAAAGGTCCTCAGCAGACAAAAAATGCACGCGATGCAATTGACAGTCGACAATTTGTCCGAGCCGGTCGTCTGGTTCGACCCTGAAGGAAAGATCACCTACGTCAATAAGGCTTCATGCGCGGCCCTCGGTTACGACGCGCCGGGGGAAATTGTCGGGAATACCGTCCGCAGCATTGACGGCACACGGCGGCCCGACGACGTTTCCGATATCTGGAGCGCGGTGCTCGCGGCGCGGCCCGCGGATGCGCACGTCAAATTCGACCGGAAGACCCTTGCCAAAAAAGACGGCACGCTGTTGCCGTGCACGATACTGCTCGATCGTATCACCCAAGGCGGCGAGTCTTTTTGGGCCATGTGCTTTCATGATTTGTCCGAACAAATCCAGCGGATCGAGGCGGAACGGGCCGCGGAGGCGAAATCGGAGTTCCTGGCGCGCATGAGCCACGAGATCCGCACGCCGATGAACGTGATAATCGGCCTGAGCGAAATGGCCCGAAGGGACTACGGCACGCCAAAGGGGCTCGAATACATCGCGGAAATCAACAACGCCGGGAAGAACCTGATTGCCATCATCAACGATATTCTCGATTTCTCCAAAATCGAATCCGGCCGTTTGGAGATCGTTTCTTCCCCGTATGAAACGGCTTCCCTCCTGTATGACGTGCTGGTCCTCACCCGCGTAAAACTGTCGGAAACGCCTCTCGAACTGATTCTGGACATATCGACCGAACTTCCCTCCGTCATGGAGGGCGACGTGGGACGCATCCGGCAAGTACTGCTCAACCTCCTCAGCAACGCCGTGAAGTACACGAAAAAGGGGTTCATCAGTTTTTCCGCTTCCGGGGAGGCTGTGTCCGGCGATACGGTGCGGCTGACGTTCGCTGTGGAGGACAGCGGAGTGGGCATCAAGGAGGACGACATCCCGAAGCTGTTCGGGAAATTTTCGCGGATCGACGAGAAACGGCACATTGACATCGAAGGCGCCGGACTCGGGCTGATTATCAGCCGTAACCTGTGCCGGGCCATGGGCGGCGACATCACGGTGCGAAGCGAGTACGGCAAAGGTTCCGTTTTTACCGCCACCCTGACGCAGACCGCGGCCGACTGGCGGCCGATGGGCGACATCTCCGCCGTCTCCGTGTCGAGGTCGGAGAAGCAGTGTGTCACGTTCACCGCGCCGGAGGCTGACGTGCTGATTGTTGACGATTTCCACAGCAATCTGCTGGTGGCCAAGGGCCTGCTCGCTCCCTACAAGATGCGCGTGACCACCTGCCAGAGCGGTCACGAAGCTGTGGAGCTGATACGGCGGCGTCCCTTCGACCTCGTCCTGATGGATCACATGATGCCGGAGATGGACGGCATAGAGGCGACTCGCGCCGTCAGGGGCATGAGCGCGGAATACTGCCGTACGATGCCCGTCGTCGCGCTGACGGCCAACGCCGTATCCGGCATGAGGGAGATGTTTTTGGAGAACGGCTTCAACGACTTTCTCGCCAAGCCGATAGAGATGAACAAACTGGACGCCGTGCTGAAAAAATGGATTCCCGCCGAAAAACACCGCGGCGCGCCGGAAGAAGCCGGGAAAGCCGCCGCCCATTCGGAAACGGCCCCCCTGGAAATAGAGGGCGTGGATACCGCCGCCGGAATTACCCGGACCGGCGGGTCGCGGAGGCGCTATCTGGAGTTGCTGGCGCTGTTCCGGCAGGACGCGGAGGACGGTTCCGCCCTGCTTGCGCGGGAACCGGACGCCGCTTCCCTGAGTTCCCTCACCACGCTGGTACACGGCCTGAAAAGCGCCCTGGCCATCATCGGCGCGAACGATCTGTCGCAAACGGCCGCTTTGCTGGAGAAGTCGGCCCGTCAGTCCGATATGTCCGCGATTCGCGAAAACCTCACCTCGTTTCGGGAACGGCTCGCCGCTCTGACGGAACGGATCGCCGAAATTGCGGGACCGGTTTCGGAGGAGGGGGAAAATTTGAATGAAACGGAAGAGGTGGGTTACGCGGACGGAACGAACGGGAAAAACTCGAGGGTGATGATCGTTGACGACAGCGTCGTCAGCTTGAAAATAGCCGCGAACATCCTCTCTGAGTTCTACGATGTGTCCGCCGCCCCGTCGGCGGCGAAGATGTTCGACCTGCTGAAGCGAAACAAGCCGGATATCATTCTGCTCGACGTCAACATGCCGGAGATGGACGGGTACGAGGCGATAAAGATTCTGAAAACCGACCCGGACACGCGCGATATCCCCGTGATATTCCTGACAGGAATGGATTCTCCTAGGGATGAACTCAAAGGGCTTTCCCTGGGGGCCGTCGATTATATATCGAAACCATTCATCCCCCAGCTTTTGCGCAAAAAAATGGAGCTGTACGTCACGGTGAAGGCTCAAAAGCGACTGCTCGAAAATCAGGCCCAAGAACTCGAAGCGCTGAGGGAGGAACTCGAGCGCTTCAAGCGGTCAGATCACTAGAGGTCAAAGCGTTCTCCCGGCCAGGGTTGCGCCGCGATAGTTCGGGGGTCCGGTGATAGAATATACGAGTCACGAGAGGAGGCGCGTCATGGGCGATAAAATCGGGGCGACGAATCGTTTGATACCCATCCTCGTGCTGGCGGTTGGGGTGATGTGCATATCGACCGGCTCTATATTCGCCCGTCTCGCCGACGCTCCCGCGCTCGTCAAGAGCGCTTATAGGGTCGGTATAGCGTCGCTGGTGTTCATCCCGGCCGCGCTCGCCTATCATCGCGACGAGTTCAGGAGGCTGACGCGCCGCGACGTGTGCGTGACGATGCTCTCGGGGATGTTCCTGTCGCTGCACTTCGCCGCGTGGATATCGTCCCTCGACTACACGACGGTCGCGTCCAGCGTGATCCTGTGCAACACGATCCCTATCTGGATCGCCGTCGTCAATATCGCGCTGGGGAGAGGGCGGCCCGGGCGCACGATGTGGATCTCTATACTGCTCAGCGTCACGGGAGCGTGCATAGTGGGCTATGGGGACATGTCCTTCGACAGGAACGCGCTCTTTGGCGACGCCCTGGCGCTGGTGGGCGCTATAGGGGGGGCCGTTTACATAATGTGCGGCGCCGAGAGCCGGAAGAAACTGAGCCTGACGGCCTACGCCGCGCTCTGTTACGGGTTCTCCGCCGTTGTCCTGTTTTGCGCCGTGCTGCTCGCGGGCTGTCCGCTGACTGGATACGCGCCGTCGACGTGGGGGGCTTTTGCAGGGCTCGCCCTCATGTCGCAGGTGCTGGGGCACAGCAGTTACAACTGGGCGCTCGGGTATTTCAGCGCCGGCTTCATCGCGATAATGCTCCTGGGCGAACCGCTGGGCAGTTCCATACTTGCCTTCCTCCTCTTCCGCGAGATGCCAACCGCGATGAAACTGGCCGGGTGCGCCATCCTGATGGCCTCCATAGTCCTAGCGGCGCGCAGCGAGCAAAAGTGAAAAGGGTCCAGGGAGCTGGCTCCCTGGCGGGTGCGGGCAGAGCCCGCGGTTTGAGGCCGCTTTCATAAGGATGATTAATATTCGTCTATGTGGTAGAGTTTGCGGAGGTGGAGGAATTGTGCCCGGCGCGGACATCGATAATCTGGGAGTGATGGCAGTGTCATCAAAAAAAATAATTCACGGCGTCACGCTGCTGAGGGAGAAGGACGTTTATTTTTTCAGGGAGGGCAACAACACAAAGCTGTACGAGGCATTGGGATCCCACGTGATCGAGGCGGAGGGCGAACGGGGGACTCACTTCGCCGTGTGGGCGCCAAACGCGGAGAGCGTCTCGGTCATCGGCGGCTTCAACGGATGGAACCCGGTCTCCCACCCCCTCTCGGTTCGCTGGGACAGCTCGGGGATATGGGAGGGTTTTGTCCCGGGGGTTGGCAGCGGCGAGCTGTACAAATACCGCATCGTCTCCAAGAACGGAGGGCAGGCGCTGGAGAAGGGGGACCCCTACGCGTTCTGGTGGGAGACGCCCCCGAGGAGCGCCTCCTGCGTGTGGGACCTTAGCGGCTTCGGGTGGTCCGACGACGACTGGATGAAGGGCCGCGCCGCTAAGAACGGGACGAAGGCCCCTCAGTCGATATACGAGGTTCACATCGGCTCGTGGAGGCGGGTCCCGGAGGAGGGCAACAGGGCGCTCTCATACCACGAGCTCGCGACGGCGCTCGTTGACTACGTTGTAGAGATGGGGTTCACTCACGTCGAGTTCCTCCCCGTGATGGAGCACCCGTTCTACGGGTCCTGGGGGTATCAGACGCTCGGCTACTTCGCCCCCAGCTCGCGCTTCGGCACCCCCCACGAGTTCATGGAGCTGGTGAACGCGCTCCACAGGGCCGGCATAGGGGTCATCCTCGACTGGGTGCCGTCTCACTTCCCCACGGACGCCTACGGCCTCGCCAGCTTCGACGGCACTTGCCTCTACGAGCACGCGGACCCGAGGAGGGGCTTCCACCCGGACTGGAAGAGCGGCATATTCAACTACGGGCGCGCGGAGACGCGCAGCTTCCTCCTGTCTAGCGCGCGATTCTGGCTCGGCGTGTATCACGCGGACGGACTGCGGGTCGACGCGGTGGCGAGCATGTTATATCTGGACTACTCCAGAGGGGATGGAGAATGGCTGCCGAACAGGTACGGGGGCAAGGAGAACATAGAGGCGATAGACTTCCTCCGCAAGATGAACGAAACGCTCTACGCAGACTTCGGCGGCATCCAGACGACCGCCGAGGAGAGCACCTCGTGGCCGATGGTGTCGCGCCCCGCTTACGTGGGCGGGCTGGGCTTCGGCTACAAGTGGAACATGGGGTGGATGCACGACACGCTTCATTACTTCGGGACGGACCCGGTGTACAGAAAGTACCACCAGAACGAACTGACGTTCAGCATGTGGTACGCGTACAGCGAGAACTTCACGCTGCCGCTCTCCCACGACGAATCAGTCCACGGCAAGGGCTCGCTCTACGGCAAGATGCCCGGCGATCCGTGGCAGAAGGCGGCCAATCTCCGGCTCCTGCTGGGCTGGCAGTTCGGCCACCCCGGCAAAAAACTCCTCTTCATGGGCGGCGAGTTCGGCCAGGAGGGGGAGTGGAATCACGACGAGAGCCTATCCTGGCACGAACTCGGGTACGCCTCCCACGCGGGTATTCACCTCTGGGCGAAGGATCTGATCCGCTACTACAGGGAGCGCCCGGAGCTGTGGGAGGGGGACTGCGAGGGATGGGGGTTCGAGTGGATCGACTGCGGCGACACGGATTCTAGCGTGCTGTCGTTCGTGAGGCGCGACTCGCGCGGCAAGTCCATACTCTGCGTCGGCAACTTCACCCCGGTGCCGAGGAGCGGCTACAAGATAGGCGTCCCGGAGGGCGGATACTGGAAAGAGGCGCTGAACAGCGACGGAGCGCGATACGGCGGCGGCAACTGGGGGAACTTCGGGGGCTTGGAGGCCATCAATTTCAGGATACACGGGCGCGAACACGCGCTCAGGCTCACGCTGCCGGCGCTGTCGTTCCTGATGCTGGAGCATTCGGAGCGAGACGAGCTGTGACGCGCGGCGCGGACGACGCGCGGGCGAGCGTCAGCTTGCCCGGCGAACCAGGAGGCATGGGCGCCATGCTCTACGAGTGGCAGGAGCGGGCGGTGGAGATGGTCAGGGGCAGAAACGCGATACTGTCCGCCCCCACCGGGAGTGGGAAGACCTGGGTGGCGTACAGGTGGGCGGGGTTGATGGACGCGGAGGGGAACGCGTCGCTCCCCTCCGCGAGCCGGGTCATATTCACGGCCCCGATCAAGGCGCTCTCCAACGAGCGCTATCTGGATCTGCGGAGGATGGGGTTCGACGTCGGGCTCGAGACCGGGGACTTCAAAAAAAATTCCGGCGCTCACGTGCTCTGCTGCACACAGGAGATATTCACCATCAAGTACGCCCACATCCCCAACCAGCGCGTGATAGTGGACGAGTTCCACTTCATATTCGGGTCGCCGGAGCGCACCCGCGCGTACATCGACGGGATAAGGGGCACGTCGCTCGACTCCGCGATGCTCGTGATGAGCGCCACGTTCGGAGACCCGGGGACTGTTCGCTCCTATCTGGAGGAGATGACGAGCCGGGACTTCGAGCTGTTCGAGACGAACGAGCGCGTCACCAGCCTGATATTCCGCAAGAAGGGCGTTCACTGCTCCCGAATACACGATGCGCTGGTGTTCGTGTTCTCGCGCAGGGGCGCTGAGCACACCGCCGCGCAGATAGCCAGGACCAGAAAAAAAATAGGCCGCTCGGACAGAGCCAGGCTGCGCGAGATGGCGGAGATACTCGAGGTCACGCGCATACCGGAGACGCTGCTCTCCGGGGTTGGGGTGTACTACGGCAGCTTGTACCCGAAGGAGAAGCTGCTCGTCGAGATGGCGTTCCGCGAGCGCATACTGGACGTGGTGGTGGGGACCGACGCCCTGTCGCTGGGCGTCAACCTGCCGGCTGAGAGCGTGATCTTCGCTCAGATGGCGAAGTACGTCGACGGTCCCCTCACCCACAACGAATTCCTTCAGATGGCGGGCCGCGCGGGAAGAAAGGGCTATTTCGACACCGGCTTCGTCTCCTTCATACCGAGGAGCAGGACGGAGCACCACGACTTCGACACGGAGACGCTCTACCGGCAGATAATGGCGGCGCCCCGCGAGCCCGCGACGATCAGGATACAGCCAGCGGTGGGCAAGCTCCTCAAACAACACGCCACCGTCGAGCAGGAGGCCAGGATGATAGCGGACTGCTCGCTGCCGCGCATCCCATACGACAAAGCGCTGACCGAGGTGGAGGAGATCCTGCTGCTGATACAGCGCGCGCTGGGCCTGATCAAGAATCGAGACGAGAGGAACAAACTGAAGTCCATAATGGCGGACCTCTGGTTCGACGAGATGAGCGTAACGGGCAACTTCGCCGTCGCCCACCTCTTCGCCACAGAGAAGGAGCCGGACGCGCTGAAGGCGGCGGAGATCCTCGGCTCGGAGGAGAGGAACTACCTCCAGGCGCTGCTCAAGATAAAGCGGTACGCGGGGAGGATGCCCGGGGGATACAGATTCTCTAATATGGAGCGAGTGGACGCCACAGTGGAGCGAATCGACGTCACGGTATTCGGCTTCGAGGAGAAGATACGCCAGCTCGACCTCACGGAGGACAGCTGGTCGTTTCACGGGAACGACTCCTGACGCCCGCTCACTTTGCGGACAGGCTGATTTAACGTTAGAGGCCTGAAGGGTAAAGAATTAAACCCTTCAAAAAAATAAGAGCCTGCTCCCCAAAACTAGGCGAGCGGGGCCGCATACCCGCGCGTCATGGCGTGAAAAAACATAACCATCCCTCCCGCGAATTAAAGTTTTAGCAATCGCTCCTCTAATGTCCGCTTTCGAAACATCCGCGACATCCACGCGGGAACATGCGTATCGCTGTCGGCACATCCAATCCCAGGCGCTCGAACAATTCCGAAGCCCGCCGTCTCGTTTCGCCGTCAATCCTCAGCGGAGCGCGGAGACGCTTGACAACGCTGAATTATTTCCTATCCTGCCCATACAGAAATATTTTGATGTTTCCGCGATAAGCCTCATTCGCCGCGTCGGCGAGAGTGGTCAAGTCGTCCTCGTAGCCGTAGATGGTTATCGGGGCTATCCACCTCACCCTCTCCGATATGGCGTCAACGAATTCGTCGAACGACGCCCACAGGCCCGTCAGCACCACGCTCTCGACGTCGCCGTCCAGTGCCGCCGCGCGCGCGCCGATCTCGCGCGCCACCTTGTACGCCATGGCCTTGACGAGGAATATCGTTTTTTTGTTCCCCGCACGGTACGACGCCATCACGCCGCTGAGACTGACGTCGTCCATGTAGGCCGCGAGCCCGCCCTTTCGCGATACTTTGTTCAGCATCTCGTCCATGTCGTACTTGCCGGAGTAGCACATGTCTATGAGCGAGTCGAGCGGCAGGGTCCCGGACGTGGAGGGGGAGAACGGCCCCTCTCCGTCCAGGGGGCTGTTGCAGTCGAGTATTCTCCCGTTGTAGTAGGCTCCGACGCTTATCTCCGCGCCCAGGTGCGCGACCACCAGTTTCACGTCGTTCATCCCCTTGCGCTTTTCCCACCACGCGTAGAGTGTGGCGGCCGTGCGGTGCGAGAACGTGTGGTACACGGGGTTCCGAACCACGCCCTTCAGCCCGGAGAGGGTGGCCTCGGGCTTCATCTCGTCGTTGATGACGGGCTCCAGGATTATCGGCATACACTCGGCATCGTAGGCGTTTTTCAAGTGCTGGCAGATGTGGTTGGCCGCGAACACGCTGGAGCGGCAGTGGTTTTCGTCTATCTGGTGCTTCGAGAGGAGGGACAGCAGCGCGTCGTTTATCATGTAAAGCCCGGGGGGGACTGAGGGAGACGTGACTTGGGTGATGACCACGTCGATACCCTCCGCCTTGACCTCCCGGCCAGTCAGCAGATCCATGATCGCGTTGAAGCGGAACTGTCCCTGCTCCGGCGGCGTGAGGAGCGCGTGCAGGTCCGACGGGGAGTGTTCGATGGTCTCGTCGACCACCCTCTCCGTGCCGTCATAGAGGACCACCTCGGTGGATGAGACCTTTGACACGAAAACGAGTATCTTCAGCGCCGTTCGCCTCGCGGTTTCCCTCCCCGAAGCCCGCGCGTTTTCGACCCGCGCGGGACTTCGGGGAAAATAAGATTATATAGCAGGGTGCGCTATTTCTTCTGGAACGCGGCCAGTGCGACCGCTGAGGCTATCGAGAGCAGTTTTGTCTCCGCGGAATCCGCCCTGCTGGTCAGGACGATGGGTGCCTTCGCGCCGAGGACGAGGCCGGCCGTTTTGTTGCGCGCGAAGTAGACGATGGCCTTCGCCAGCATGTTCCCGCTGTCGATGTTCGGCACGTGCAGTATGTCCGCGCGTCCCGCGACCTCAGAGACGATTCCCTTGTGCTTCGCCGACTCCTCCGAGACCGCGTTGTCGAGCGCGAACGGGCCGTCTATCACGCAGCCCTTTATCTGGCCCCTGCGGTTCATCTGGGTGAGTATGGCCGCGTCCAGGGTTGGGGGCATGTCCGGGTTCACCACCTCGACCGCCGCGAGGCACGCGACCTTCGGCGTCTCGACCCCGAAAGCGTGGGCGAGCTTTACGACGTTCTCGATGATCCCGACCTTCCCGTTGATGTCGGGATATGTGTTGAAGGCGGGGTCGGAGATGAAGAATATGCGGTCGTAGTTCTCCACCTCGTGTATGTAGACGTGCGACAGCGTCGAGCCGGAGCGCAGCCCCTTCTCCTTGTTCAGGACGGCGCGGAGGAAGTTGGCCGTCTTGACCATGCCCTTCATCAGTATCTGTGCCTTGCCGGACGAGACGACCTCGACCGCCCTGAGGCTGGCCTCCGCCTCCCCGCCCTTCTCGTCTACGACGTCGTAGTTGTTCAGGTCGATTCCCTGCGTGTCCGCGATTTTCTTGATCTTGCCGGCGTCCCCCACCAGGTGAGCGGAGGCGACGCCCTCCTTCCTGGCGCCCTCGACCGCCTCGAGGACTTCGGCGTCATCGGCGCACGCGACGCTGATGGTCATCGGCCCGACCTGGCGCGCGTGGTCGAGCAGCTCGGTGAGTGTTCGCAGTTGTTTCATAAATTATATACCTCCTTAGATTTTGTTGAGCCGTCAGCAACGTTTTGAATTGTACAGAAACTAGGATAACATAAACACCTCGTTTCGTGTAGGTTTGCGCTGTCCACATTGCGCGCCGGCATAGTAGAATACTTGGGGACGCGCCGCGCGCGTTTACCGGCAGGGGAGGGGGATCGCGGCATGTTTTACAGGTTGGCTCAGATCGCGGTCAGAATTTATTTCACGCTTTATCATCGCGTATCGATAAGGGGATTGCGTGAGCTCGAAGAATTTCTCGTCTCGCGCGGCGGCTCGCCGGTGATACTGGCCGCGAACCACGCGAGCTATCTCGACCCACCGGCCATAGGCATGGTGTTCCCGAGGCCGCTCCGTTTCATCGCGTGGGACGGGCTCTTCAGGGTTCCCCTGCTTTCATCGCTGATACGCGCGCTCGGCGCGGTGCCGGTGAACCAGGAGGACAAGTCCAGCGCAGCGAGGCTGCTTCGCGCTGTCATTGGCTTCATCGAGGATGGCTTCAGCGTCCTCATATTCCCCGAGGGTATGAGGTCTCCCGACGGGAACCTGCTGCCGCTGGAGGGCGGCGTCGCGCTGATCGCGTTGAAGACGGGGGCGCCCATAGTCCCAGTGCGGCTGGACGGCACGTGGGAGGCCTACCCCGTGGGCCGAAGGTTTCCCAGGCCGCGCAAGGTGTCGGTCTCCTTCGGTCCGCCCATCCGCGTCGGCGATCTGCCGCCTGGCATGACTGATAAGGAGCGCAGGAAGCGCCTCCTCGATTCGCTAGAGGCCGCGCTCATATCCATGCGCGGCCCGGAAGCGCGAACGCGCCCAAAACCACAGGCGAAACCTTGAGGCTCCGCCCCAAACCCCGCAGGGTGAAAATAAAAATTTAAAAAGGGTCCAGGGAGCTGACTCCCTGGCGGGTGCGGACAGCGCCCGCGATTTTTCCCCGTGGTTCGAGGACGCGTCCGCCATCGGACGCGTCCTCCTTATTGACAACGGGGACGTTAGGAATTATCATGCAAAAAGAAATTGAGTCTCAATAGCGTCAGGAGGGGGGGCGAGCCAATGCCGGGCGGTTCGCGTCATTCGCCGGACGTATCTGACGCGCCAGAAAAGCCGTCAGGCGCGTCTCGCAACACAAGGCAAAAAAATCTGATACTGGAGTGCCTGATGTCCGCCGGCAAGCGGCACGTGACGGCGGAGGAGATAGTCGACGAGCTGAAGGCTCTCGGGACGCCCGTCGCCAAGTCCACCGTCTATCGTTTTTTGGCGTCCCTTGAGGAGTGCGGCGAGGTCAGGAAGTATCTCCTCAAGGAGGGCAGCCCGGCATGTTACCAGTTCATCGGCGGCGTTGGGTCTTGCGCGGAGCACTATCACCTGATGTGCAAGGAGTGCGGCGGCATCGTGCATTTCGAGAGCGCCGAGCTTCAGAGGGTCCTGAAGAACGCCCGCGGGCATGCCGGCGGCGGGCGGTTTCGGATAGACGGGCCTCGCACGGTCTTTTACGGGACTTGCCCGGAGTGCTTGGGCGAGGATGACTGACTTCAGGTCCACCGGCGGCAAATCGGCGTTTCCCAAATGACCCTTATATCTTTTAATTTATAAGAAGCGGAGGCAGTTTTCATGGCAAAAAATAATCGTGCTCCGGTCCCGTTCGCTCCTGCCGTCTTTCGCGCGCTCGCAAGAGGCCGCCGCGCCGGCGGCGCATCGCGCATTGCGGCGGCCTGGCTCGCGGGACGGGCTGTCCGGGTCTGATGGCGCGCGGCGTCAGCGCGCCCTGGGAGGTCCTTCCGTGATGCCGTTGCTAGCCTGCAGGAGGCTGTCCCTCGGGTACGGGGGCAATGTGGTCTTGAACGGCGTGGACTTTCAGGTGAACTCCGGGGACTACCTCTGCGTCGTCGGGGAGAACGGCTCGGGCAAGAGCACCCTCATGAAGGGGTTGCTGCGCCTCCAGCCCCCCATGAATGGGGAGGTGGCCTATGGGGATGGGCTGAAGGCCAACATGATCGGCTACCTGCCGCAGAGGGTGACGACGGGCGCTGACTTTCCCGCCGGGGCCTATGAGGTGGTGCTCTCCGGGAGGCTGGGGAGGCGCGGCATGAGGCCTTTTTACACGCGGCAGGACAAGGAGGCGGCCAGGGCCAACATGAAGATGCTCGAGATCGACGGCCTGACCGGAGCGTGTTTCGGGGAGCTGTCCGGGGGACAGCAGCAGCGCGTGCTCCTGGCGCGGGCGCTCTGCTCCGCCGACCGGCTGCTGTTGCTCGACGAGCCGGTCGCCGGGCTCGACCCGGTGGTCGCCCAGGAGTTTTATGATATTTTGGGACGCCTCAACGCCTCGAACGGCATGACGATAATAATGGTCTCGCACGACGTTGGGCGGGCGGCGGCTCACGCGTCGCACGTCCTCCACCTCAGCCGTGTTCAGCGGTTCTTCGGGCCGAGGGACGAGTATCTCAAAAGCGACGTGGGCAAAAAATTCACGGGAGGGGACGCAAATGCTTGAAATTTTTCGCACGCTGTCGGAGATGTTCTCGTACACGTTTCTGGTGAGGGCGTTCGTGGTGGGCCTGCTGGTCTCCCTCTGCGCGTCCCTCCTTGGAGTGAGCCTCGTGCTGAAGCGCTATTCGATGATCGGCGACGGGCTGTCTCACGTGGGCTTCGGTGCGCTGGCCGTCGCTATGGCGATGAACGTGGCGCCCCTCGCGGTGTCCATCCCCGTGGTCGTGGCGGCGGCGTTCCTGCTGCTGCGCATAAGCGAGAACAGCAGGATAAAGGGCGACTCCGCGATAGCCCTGATATCGACGAGCTCGCTCGCCATAGGGGTGATGATCATATCCGTGACGACCGGGATGAACACGGACGTGTGCAATTATATGTTCGGAAGCATACTCGCCATGACGAAAGGCGACGTGTACCTGAGCGTGTCACTCTCGGTCGTGGTGCTGAGCCTGTTCGTGTTCTTCTACAACAAAATATTCGCCGTCACGTTCGACGAGACGTTCGCCAGGGCCACGGGGGTCAGGGTGCGGGCCTACAACATGCTGATCGCGTTCCTCTCGGCGGTGACGATAGTCATAGGCATGAGGATGATGGGGGCCATGCTCATATCGAGCCTCATAATATTCCCCGCCCTGTCGTCCATGAGGATATACAGGAGGTTCCGAACCGTCGTCGTCTCGTCCGCGTTGATATCCTCGGTCTGTTTTTTCGTCGGGATAGTGATATCATATATATACGCGACGCCGACCGGCGCCAGCGTGGTGTCGGTGAACCTGCTGGTGTTTATCGCTTTCTCCGCCGCCAGGCTGATGTCGGAACGGGTAAGGGCGAGGAGGGTCGAGTCGTGATGCGTAAATTTGTCTTAATCCTGGCGGGCCTCGCGGTGTGCCTGGCACCCCTGCCCGGCCGCGCCGGGGAGGGGAAAATCATAGAGATTCGCGAGAAGATGTTCGTGGGGCAGGTCAACGACGTATACCTCAACCCCGACGAGTACATCGGCCGCACGATAAAACTGGAGGGGATCTTCGGGATCGTTGACGACATAGAGGAAGCGCCTTGCTACTATGTGTACCGCTACGGGCCTGGCTGCTGCGGATACGACGCCAACGTTGGTTTCGAGGTCGAGTGGAGCGGGGCGTACCCGAAGGCGGACGAGTGGGTCGAGGCCACTGGCGACCTCGTGTCCTACGAGTATGAGGGCATGTCGTTCCTGAAGCTCGCCCTGTCGTCGCTCAATGTGAAGTCAAAGCGAGGGCTGGAGAGCGTCGAGCAGTGATGCCGCGCCGGAGTTTTTTTCACGCGCGATATTCTTAAAAACTTCCCGCTAGCTATTGACAGGTTGTGAGAGTGTGACTAGAATGTCAACCACTTTGAACGTGAGCGGTGATATGGCATGGCCCGGGAGGAGGGATTCGCGATGCGCTACGTTATGGGTTTAATGAACGTCATAATTCTGGTTCTGGTACTTAGCCGCGGGTCCCGCCCGAGGTCGATTGGTGCTTGAACTGGCATAAATCGAAAACCGGGTCGGGATCCTTAAAAGAGGGTCCCGGCTTTTTTTTGGGGTTCGGCGGAATTCGATGCCGCGCCGAGGGGCGCGTGTCCGCCGCATCTGAAAATTCATCCCGAGGGCGTCGGGAACCGATAAGGGCACGGAGGGGGAACATTTTATGAAATGCACTTTCAGCGTTTTGACACAGGACACTCCGGGGGTTTTGATGAGGATCGCGTGTCTCTTCTACAAGCGGAACTACAACATCGAGAGCTTGAGCGTCAGCTCCGCTAACCTGCCGGGCATATCCAGGTTCACGATAGTGATCGAGGGAGACGAGTGGGCGCACGAACAGGTTGAGAAACAGCTCGCCAAGCTCGTCGAGGTGATATCGGTGGACAACCTCAACAGGGGCGGCAAGTTCGTCGAGAGGTGGCTCTCCCTTATAAAGGTTCGCGCCACGATGGAGACGAGGCCGCACATACTTCAGATCGCCGACATTTTCAGGTGCCGGGTCGTGGACATGGGGAGCACCGCGCTGACGCTGGAGGTCACGGGCGACGAGGGCAAGGTCGCGGCGTGCATGGAGGCGCTTCGAGCCTACGGGATAGTCGAGGTAGCGGGCTCGGGCTCCGTGGCGCTGGGCCGCGCCGGTTTCAACGCGTCCGGCGCGCTTGACGGGGACGTCCCCGACCCGCGCAAGCTCGACAAGATCGAGTTCGGCCGCGTCGCGGCGGAGTCATGCGGCGGGGTTGCTCGCGGCGTCGCGTGACGCGCGGCCGGTTTGGCGCTTGAAATGATGCCAATTCGCGGTCAACCGGTTGTTTTCGATGCGGTTTTCGCGGTTATCCAAACCTGTTTTAACGCTTAACCCTTCAGGTCTTTGACTTCAACTTGGCATGAGTACGCAACCGTATGCGGCGTTTAAAATATCACACATAATTTTGAGAGGAGTGTTTTACGATGGCGAAGGTGTACTATGACAGGGATGCGAATCTGAAGATTTTGGAAGGCAAGACGGCGGCGATTTTGGGTTACGGCAGCCAGGGGCACGCCCACGCTCAGAACCTGAGGGACAGCGGCGTGTCCGTCATCATAGGGCTGCACGACGGGAGCCGTTCGCGCGCCGCGGCCGCGGCCGACGGCTTCGAGGTATACGCGGTGGACGAGGCGGCGCGCCGGGCCGACATCATCATGTTCCTCATACCGGACCATCTTCAGGCTGACATATACGACAAGCTGGTGGCGCCGAACATGAAGGACGACGCGGTGCTGGCGTTCGCGCACGGTTTCGCCGTTCACTTCGGGCAGGTGACGCCGCGCGCCGATAACGACGTCTTCATGATCGCGCCGAAGGGGCCGGGCCACATCGTCCGCCGCATGTACACCGAGGGCAAGGGGGTCCCGGCCCTTGTCGCGGTGCATCAGAACGCGTCGGGCCGCGCGATGGACATAGCTCTCGCCTATGGGGCCGGCATCGGCGCCGGGAGGTCCGGCATCCTGGAGACGACCTTCCGCGAGGAGACGGAGTCGGACCTCTTCGGCGAGCAGGCCGTTCTTTGCGGCGGCGTGAGCGAGCTGATCAAAGCCGGTTTCGAGACGCTCGTCGCGGCGGGGTATCAGCCGGAGGTCGCCTACTTCGAGTGCCTGCACGAGATGAAGCTGATCGTGGACCTCATCTTCGAGGGCGGCCTCTCGTGGATGCGCTACTCCGTCAGCGACACGGCGAAGTACGGCGACAGCACAGCTGGGCGCCGCGTGATCGACGACAGGGCGCGGGCTGTCATGAAGCGGCTCCTGGAGGAGATCCAGGATGGCACCTTCGCGAAGGATTGGATACTCGAGAACAGAGCGGGCCGCCCGAAGATGAAGAAGTGGGTCTCGTCCGAGCGCGCCCATCTGATCGAGCGTGTCGGCAGGGATCTGAGGGGCATGATGCCCTGGCTCGACAAAAAAGAAGCTCCGGAGTACTAGAGATGAGCGGCCCCGATGGAATTGTAAGAATTTTCGACACGACCATGCGGGATGGCGAGCAGGCGTCGAGAATAAACCTCAACACCGGCGAGAAGATCCAGATAGCGCGCCAGCTGGAGCGGCTTGGCGTCGATATAATCGAGGCCGGTTTCCCGGCCGCCTCCCCCGGGGACTACGACGCGGTGCTCAACGTGGCGAGGGAGGTGGAGACCCCCGTGGTGGCGGGGCTTGCCCGCACGAGGGAGCACGACATAACGGTCGCGGGCGATGCGCTCAAAGGCGCGGCGCACCCGCGCATACACGTCTTCATAGCGACCAGCCCCATCCACATGGAGTACAAGCTCAAGCTGACCCCAGCCGAGGTGCTGAGGGAGGTGGAGCGCGGCGTCTCGCTGGCTAAGGGCATCGTGGACGACGTGGAGTTCTCCGCCGAGGACGCGAGCCGCTCCGACATCGATTTTTTGACGGAGGTCTTCACTTGCGCGATAGATCGCGGCGCCACGACCCTGAACATCCCCGATACGGTGGGGTACGCGATGCCCGCCGAGTTCGAGGAGTTCTGCCGGACCATCATAAACCGGGTCGGCAGGGACGGCGTCGTCTGGTCAGTCCACTGCCACAACGACCTGGGGCTCGGCGTCGCGAACTCACTCGCTGCGGTCAGGGGCGGGGCGAGGCAGGTGGAGTGCACCATAAACGGTCTGGGCGAGCGAGCCGGCAACGCATCTATGGAGGAGATAGTGATGAGCCTTCGGACCAGGGCCGACCACTTCGGCGCCGACACGAGGATCGACACGACGAAGTTCTACGGCACGAGCAAGCTCGTCTCGCTCCTGACCGGCGTCTCGGTCCAGCCCAACAAGGCGATAGTGGGGATCAACGCGTTCTCCCACGAGGCGGGCATCCATCAGCATGGGATGCTCTGCAACAAGGCCACCTACGAGATAATGACGCCGGAGAGCGTCGGCGCCCCCGGAACCGACCTCCATCTCGGCAAGCACTCCGGGCGCCACGCGTTCAACGAGCGCGTCGAGAAATTGGGCTACCAGCTTACGGACGAGCAGAGCAGAGCCGCGTTCGAGCTCTTCAAGGATCTGTGCGACAAGAAAAAGGACGTGTCGGACGGGGACATAGAGGCCCTTCTGATGGACAGGGTGGTGCAAGTGACCCCGGAGCGCAGGTACGAGCTGAAGGACTACACGGTGACGGTCGGCTCCGGCGGGAAACCGACGGCCTCCATAACCCTGTCCCACGGCGGCGCCGAGACGACTGAGGCGTCGGTAGGGAACGGCCCCGTTGACGCGGCTTACAAGGCGATACTGAAGATACTGGGCTTCTCGCCGGAGCTGGCGGAGTTCCGCATAAGGGCGACGAGCGAGCTGGCGGACGCCCTCGGCGAGGCGCGCGTGATCCTGCGCTACAAGGACATAAAGGCTCAGGGCAGGGGCGCCAGCACCGACATCATAGAGGCGACGATAAGTGCCTACGTGGAGGCCGTGAACCGCCTCTACTCGTTCGCCGCCGCCAAGGAGGTCGTCATTTAAATGACCGCGCCTAAGGACAATCCCGGAGGCGGTATGACGCTGGCCGAGGCGATAATCGCGTCGCATACGGCGGATTCGGTGGCACCCGGCGCCGTCTGCCGGACCAGGGTCGACTTCGCCTTCGCCAACGACATCACCGGGCCTCCCGCGATAGAGGAGTTCAGGAGGATGGGCGCCGTGCGCGTGTTCGACCCGGAGCGGTGCGCCATCATCCCGGACCACTTCACCCCAAATAAGGACATAGCGTCCGCCGAGGGGGCTAAACGGGCTAGGGAGTTCGCGCGCGAGCAGGGGATGAAGTACTGGGAGGTCGGCCGCGTCGGCGTGGAGCACGCGTTCATACCGGAGACGGGCAACGCCCTTCCGGGGGAGATAATCATAGGCGCGGACAGCCATACCTGTACCTACGGCGCGCTCGGCGCGCTCGGCACCGGGATGGGGCAGACCGACCTCGCCGCCGTGTGGGCGCTGGGGGAGACGTGGCTTCGGGTGCCCGAGACGCTCAGGGTGATATTGCGCGGCGCGCCGTCCAGGTGGGTCGGCGGCAAGGATCTGATAATTCACCTGATCGGCGTGATCGGGGTGGAGGGCGCCCGCTACATGTCCATCGAGTTTCATGGGGACGCCGCGGCCAGCCTGCCGCAGGACGACCGCTTCACCATGTCCAACATGGCCATCGAGGCCGGCGCCAAGTGCGGGCTCTTCGTGCCCGACGAGACGACCATGACCTACGCCTCCGCGCGCGGCACGCGGGACTTCACGCCGGTATATCCCGGCGAGGGCGCGAGGTACGCCCGGACGGTCGAGATCGACGCGTCCTCGGTCGAGCCGACGGTGGCCCTGCCCCACCTTCCGGGCAACGCCCGGCGAGCCAGGGACTGCGCGCATCTGGAGATCGACCAGGTCTTCATAGGCAGCTGCACGAACGGGCGGTCGAGGGACATCGAGATAGCGGCTGATATGCTCGCGGGCCGGACGGTCCACGAGAGGGTGAGGCTGATTGTCATCCCCGCCTCCTACGAAGTTTACAACGAGGCCCTGGAGCGCGGGTGGCTCAGGATATTCTCGGAGGCGGGCGCCGCCGTCTGCACCCCGACGTGCGGGCCGTGCATGGGCGGGCACCTTGGCATACTCGCCGCCGGGGAGCGGGCCGTCTCGACCAGCAACCGCAACTTCGTCGGCAGGATGGGACACAAGGAGAGCGAGATAATACTGGCGTCCCCGGCGGTCGCCGCGGCGAGCGCCATACTGGGCAGGGTCGCCGATCCTCGCGAGGTCTCCGGCGACACCCGCCCTTCGTGAGGCGTGAGAGGGAGGTTTTAGGCTAAATGAGCCACGGTGATGGAAAAATTTCCGGCAGCGCGTGGGTGTACGGTGACAACGTGGACACCGACGTGATAATCCCCGCGCGCTATCTGACGACGAGCGACCCGGCGCGGCTCGCTCCTCACTGCATGGAGGATATCGACGCGTCGTTCGCCTCGTCGGTTAGGCCCGGCGACGTGATAGTGGCGGGCGCGAACTTCGGGTGCGGCTCCAGCAGGGAGCACGCGCCCATCGCGATCAAGGCGTCCGGTGTATCGTGCGTGATAGCGCCGTCTTACGCCCGCATCTTCTACCGCAACGCGATCAACATAGGGCTTCCCATACTAGAGTGCGCGGAGGTGTCGTCGCCCGGCGCCGTGTCCCGAGGGGACGCCTTGGAGGTGGACATCGCGGGGGGCAGCATAAAAAATTTGACGAACGGCAGGGAGTTCACCGCCTCGCCGGCCCCGGAGTTCATGAGCGAGCTGCTTGACGCGGGCGGGCTGGTGCCGTATGTCAGGCGCCGTTTGGGGTGCGCGGGATGATCGAGAAAACGGCCGGGGATAAGAAAAAGTTCAGCATAGCCGTCATAAATGGCGACGGCATAGGCCCGGAGGTCATGTCCGAGGCACGGGCGATAGCGTCGGCCGCCGCGTCGCGGGAGGGCGCGTCCCTCGAGTGGTCCGACTACCCCTTCGGGGCGTCCCATTACCTCATGACCGGCGAGATCCTGCCGGAGTCGGCGATACGGGAGATCGGACAGCACGACGCGATGATGCTGGGCGCGATAGGCGACCCAGCCGTCAAGCCCGGAATCCTGGAGCGGGGCATCCTGCTCGCGCTGAGGTTCGTGTTCGACCAGTACGTCAACCTGCGCCCGGCCGTGTCATACCCTAACGTCCCCGTCCCCGTGCCCTCCGGCGGCCCCATCGACTCGGTGGTGGTGAGGGAGAACACCGAGGACCTGTACATGGGCTTGGGCAGTGTCTCGGAGGACGGTCTCCTCGAATCGCCCTTGGACCTGGAGCGCGGGGGATACTCCCTGAGAGGACACTTGAGCCTGTCGGTGTCGCCCCGCATGGGGTTTGCCGCGCAGGTGGCCCTGAACACGCGCCACGGGACGGAGCGGATAGCGCGCTACGCGTGCGAGACGGCGCGGAGGCGCGGTGAGGACAGGGTGACGATAGTCACGAAGTCCAACGCGGCGCCGGCGCTTTACGGCTTTTTCGAGGACACGGCGAAGAGCGTGATAGAGTCCGAGTTCCCTGGAATCGAGTGGAGCACGGTGAACGTAGACGCGCTCTGCTACCACCTCGTCCGCAACCCCTCCGCTTACGGGGTGCTGCTCTGCCCCAACCTGTTCGGCGACATCGTGAGCGACCTTCAGGCCGGGCTGGCCGGCGGGCTGGGCACCGCCGCCGGGGGCAACATCGGCGGCGGGCTCTCGATGTTCGAGCCAGTCCACGGCTCGGCGCCCGACATCGCGGGCACCGGCAGGGCGAACCCGATAGCCGCCATTCTGTCGGGCGCGCTCATGCTGAGGCACTTGAGCCTGGAGGGGGCGGCGGTCGCCGTGGAGCGGGCCGTCAGGACCTACCTGGAGGGCGCGTCCAGCGATGAGAGGCCGTTCGAGTTCGGCGGGTCCGCGTCCTGCGGGCAGGTCGGCGCGGCCGTGATGAAAAATATTTGAAAGAAGGCGGGTGGGTATAAAGATGGAGCTGACGGGGGCACAGATTGTCATGAAGTCGTTGGAGGACGAGGGAGTCGAGACCGTGTTCGGGCTGCCCGGCGGTCAGGTCATCCCCCTCTACGACGCGATTTACGATTCTCCAATAAACCACGTCCTCGTTCGCCACGAACAGGCGGCCGCCCACGCGGCGGACGGGTTTTCCAGGGCAGGGGAGGGTGTCGGGGTGTGCATAGCGACGTCCGGCCCGGGAGCCACGAACCTCGTGACCGGCATAGCGACGGCCTGCATGGACTCGTCTCCGATGGTGGCGATAACGGGCCAGGTGGCGACCTCCGCCATAGGCACGGACGCCTTTCAGGAGGCGCATATATTGGGCATAACGCTCCCTGTGGTCAAACACAGTATGCAGGTGCGCACGCCTGAGGACATTCCCCAGATCTTGAGGGACGCGTTCTTCATCGCGTCGACGGGACGCCCCGGCCCGGTCGTGGTCGATCTGCCGTCCGACGTGCAGAAGTCTCGCGGCGAGTACAGGCGCCCCAAGGGCTCATGCCTTGGCTACCCCGGATATTCCGCCGAGCTGCCGGAGGACCTGCGGCGCGCGGACGAGGCGATTGACGCCATAAGGAGGGCCAAGCGCCCTGTTTTGATCGCGGGCAACGGGGTCAACGTGTCGCGCGCATACGATCAGCTGAGGGAGTTTTCGGAAAAGCTGGAGGTGCCGGTCGCCACGTCGCTGCTGGGCAAGGGGACCATCGGCGCGGACCACCCCAACCACATCGGGATGATGGGGATGCACGGGGTCGCCGCCGCTAACAGGGCGATCATGAACGCGGACCTGGTAATCGCCGTCGGCTCGCGTTTCAGCGACAGGAGCACCGGCAAGCAGGCGGAGTTCGCCCTCGCGTCGAAGGTCATACACATCGACGTTGACAGCGCGGAGATTCGCAAGAACATTGACGCTGGCATTTGGCTCATCGGAGACGCGGGCAGGGTGCTGCGGCTGCTGATGGACGAGGCCGGGGGACACGACTCCGCGGCCCGCCGCGCGTGGCTGGACGGCATACGCGTCATGGACGCGGCCGAGCCCCTCGCGCGCGACGCTTCCGACGGCCGTCTGCACGCGTGGCGGATATTGGACGCCATCGACGGCGCGACGTCGGGCGACGCCACGATCGTCACCGAGGTCGGCCAGCACCAGATGTGGACGGCGTTGTACCACAGGGCCCTGCGCCCGAGGCGCTTCATAACGTCCGGCGGCCTGGGCACGATGGGATTTGGCATCCCGGCGTCCATCGGCGCTCACTTCGCGCGTCCCGGCGAGCCCGTGATATGCGTGGCGGGCGACGGCAGCGCCATGATGAACATACAGGAGCTCGACACGTACGCCAGATACAATCTGCCGATAAAGGTCATGATATTCGACAACAACTGTCTCGGCATGGTGAAGCAGTGGCAGGAGCTGTTCTACGAGAGGCGTTTCTCGAACACCCTCTACACACGCTGCCCCGATTTCGTGAAGATCGCGGAGGGCATGGGCGTGGAGGCGTTCGCGGTGGAGAGCCCCGACGGCCTCGAACGGTCCGTAGAGCGCGCGCTCGAGATCCCAGGCCCAGCGCTCGTGCACTTCAAGATACCTCAGAGCGACAACGTGTACCCGATGGTCCCGGCGGGCGAGTCGCTCCGCAACATGATCCTCTGATGCCAATTCGCGATCAACAGGTTGTTTTTGATGCGGCTCCAGCGGTTATCCAAACCTGTTTTAACGCCTCACCCTTAAATATCGCGGCGGCCGGCATAGGGGTGACGCGCGGCGCGCATACCGCGAAACGCGCGCCGCTTGTTTGGCGTGACCGATGGCGCTATTCCCCTTTTTCGCGGCGCGCCCGATTGCCGGGGATGTCGGCTGACGCGTTCCTGGCTATGCGCGCCCTGGAGATATACAGCGCCTCCGGGCTGTCCGCGAACTGACTCTCGATAAAATTGGCTATGGCGCGGCGCTCGCCGTGCGGCGCGAAGCGGCGATCCATACCGTCCGCGACCGCGCTCAGCATCTTCAGGCAGCAGCGGTACTCGCCGTGCCTCAGAGCCCGCGTCTGTTCCCGCCGTATAACGCCGTTCGACGAGGTCTTCCCGCCGTCCGGCAGGGGGATTTCAGAGGAGAACAGCTCGCCTCCCAGGTCGTTCAACACGCGTATACGGTTGGCGAGACAGCGGTTCTCGATGGCGGAGCCGACGGCCCTCATGAACCGCAGCGAGTCCCTGTGCCATTCCTCGACGGGGATGAACGCCATGCCGTGTGTCCCCTTCAGCCGCTCGTACTCGTATGCGGCACGCGCCGCGCTCAACTTGCCGGGGACGGCCAGCATGACCGTCTCGGTGCGGTATCCTTTTCTCCTCATTATCTTGAGCATGTCCGGCGCGGTGATTTCGTTGATGCACTTCGGGAGCCAGAGGATGTTCCTGCCGGCAGAGGCGAGCATCTTTACGCAGCACCGCTCCAGCAGGCGGATGTCTTTCAACGCCTCCTTGGTCTCCGAGTAGAGGCGCTTCGTCAGGAGATCCGGCGCAAGTTCGTGGAGGCACCTGAAATCCTCCTCGCAGACGACGGCGGGGCGGCGCCATCTCCCCGTACCGTCCGTGAAATACTCCCTCTGGAGCCTCGCGGAGGCCCTTAGCTGCCCGGCGCCGAGCTGGCCTATCAGCACGAGAGCCCTCGGGCCGCTCCCCGGCGCGGCCTCCTCGCTCGCGGCGAGGCCTCCGGCCATCGTCCTCCTCGCCAGCGCTTTTATCTCCAGCTTGTTCATCTACATCCGGCGCCCGCCTTTGAATGTCAGGTAAAGCTCCCGGAGCCGATGCGCCGCGCCGGCGTCCCCGAAATAAACCCTGTCGCGGAGATCCCATAGCTCGGCGTCCAGTGCGCCGCGCCCGGCCTGGAATTTGCCGGCGAGCATGACGCCGGCCAGCAGCTTTGCCTCGGCCATCTCCAGCTCCGCCCTGAACGTTTCGAATAGCGGTCCGTCCATGTGAACCACGCGCCTTTCACGAGAAGATGATGGGAAATATGAAGCGGGTCTCGGAGTCCGAGCCCTTGAACGGAAATTCCTTGAGGATGTCGTTTAACAGATTGACCGCCATGTACTCAAACGCCTTAAAAGATCGGACGCGGCCGATGCTCCCCGCTTCGCGCCGGGTTTCCGCGCAGCATGTCGAGCCAGCCGAAGATCGCCTTCTTGGAGGAGAGGAAATATTCGGTCATCCTCTTCTCCAATGCCTGGCCGGCGACGTCCGAAGAGGGTTCGAAGGCGCGCTGGAACGCGCTGCGCTCGAATTCCACGCCTCCGTCCAGCGGGCCGTGTGACGCGCTGTGCTCCAGGTAGGCGTTCGTAAAGCCCGTGTACTTTCCGTGAATCTCATTAAACAGCTCGATCTTCCGCCTGTCCCCGGCACAGTGACGCTGTGTAATTGAATTCAAGCGCTCGCGATACACGTGGGGGTTGTCGGATTCCCTCGCCGCCTCGAACAGTTTGTAGTCGATCCAGAAGAGAAAGAGCCCCTTCAGCGCGGCGTAGCACGTGCGGAACCTCTCCGCCGCCCTCTCCCCGGACTTGCCGAGAACCCGCTCCGCGCGCATCGGCCACATCCCCGCAATCTTCACGGGTTTCCGCCGAGGCAGACGCAACCCTAAGCAACCCTCCAGAAAAGCGATCTCCTCGTCCGAGTCGCCGGACAGATACGCGTTGAAAGCCGCTTCCACCATATCCATTATCTATCAACCGCCTCCATTTACCCGCAAACCACGGGCTATGCCCGCACCCGGCAGGGAACTTAGTTCCCCGCACCCTTTTTCGGGCAGAGCCCGTGGCGCTGTTCAAACGCGGCGAGGCGGCCGCTATGGCCGCCCCTTCCGCGAATCACGCGGATGCTCCGCGCTATCTTCTTCTGCCCCGCGCGGCGGCAAGCGCCGCTATGCCCAGCGCGGCTAACGCCAGCGAGCCGGCGTCGCAGCCGCCGCCCGATGATGACAGCCCGGGCGTTTCTTCTTCCTCTTCTTCCTTCTTTTCCTCGTACTCGACGGAGACCTTCGTGCTCGCTACGGCCACGCCGGCGCCGCCCGCGCCAAGTGCCTGCTCGTGCGTGTCACTCGAGCCCTCCATCCAGAAGAGTAACTTATCTATCCTCGCGCTCTCATAGGCCTCCTCGTCCGCGCACGTCCCGGAGAAGAGGAGCATGTACGGCTCGTCGCCGGCCGTGAGGGCCTGCACCGTTGGGGTGGGGGTGGAGCCGGCCGTGAAGTCCTTTATGACCTTGTTACCCTGTACTATCGTGAAGGTTACGCTGCTCCGGTCGAAACCGGACACCTCGGCGGTGATGTTCTCTATGTCGCCTATCAACGCGGGGTCGATCGACATCGGCATCCAGAGAGTCACCTCCACGACCCCGGACTTCCTGACGAATGCCTCCGCCTCCCAGTCCCCGGCGGCGACGCCCGAGTCCACGATGTCGCCAATGACCACGTTCTCCTCGATCCTCACGAAGACCGTGTAGGACACGGTCGTTCCGTCCTCCGCTGTGACGGTGAAGACCCTGCTCCCGGTCTCGGTGAAGTCATACGCGCCACCGTCCGCCTCCGGCGAGACGACGGCTTTCGGGCTCACCGGCGTTATCCAGATTGGCAGCGCCTCGAGCGCCGCGCTGTCCGTCTCCTCCGGGAGCAGGATGACGCCGTCGCCGTCGGCGGTGAACCTTTCCCCGCCGACCTCCGTCCATATCTCGTCAACGCCGGCGTCGGCGTCGAGCGCCGGCAGCACCGTCACCCTGGCGGAGAGCGACGGCGCGTAGCCGCCGAAGAGGCTGGCGGCCGGGTTCCCCGTGTTCCAGACGAGGAAGAGGACCTCCGTGTCGCCCAGCGCGACCGGGGAGAGCGACGCCCGGGACGAGCCGGGCACGGCGGCGAGCTCCGCGGACGAGCCGGACGCCGTCCACGAGCCGATTATGTTCCCTGCCGAGGAGGACTCCTCCGGGTAGACCTTCACCGTGAACTCGATCGGCCGCCCGCCCAGCCGCAGCTCGACGGCGTAGGACGGCGTCAGCATGGCCGCTGTCGGGGGGAGAGCGGCGGCGCTCGAGACGCTGGTTACACCGGTCCCAACTGGCGCGGTGATGCTCGGGCTCAGCGCACTCAGCCCGGCGTTTGTCGTTTCGTCCGCTAGCCATTGGCAGTTGGTTATTTTGGCGGCGACGGTTGCCGCGTCACAAAAACCGGCAATCGCCCCGATATACTTGTTAGTCCCTGTGGGCGTTTTCACGCTGCCCAGCGAGACGCAGTTCTTCATCTCGTAGTTATCAAAGTTATTATTGCCGGGGAAATATGCGGCGATTCCTCCAATATACTCAGCTACTCCGCTGTTTCTTGTAGTAGAGATCTCGCCTTTGAAGACGCAGTTTTTTATATCGGTCTTCCTACCAAGACCTACACTATACGGATATGAAACTATTCCACCGACATAGACAGCGCCCGTTGATGAATCACCCGCCGGGATAGTCAGGTCCGCGCTAACGTAGCAGTTTTCAATGTTTATCCTTTGAGAAGGGGACGCAACTATGCCACCCACAAGCACCATTAACCCGCTAAAGCTGGCCATGCCTTCCTCATCAAGGGTGAAGTCCGCGACACAACCCGTCGTCTCCAAGGGTATAGTATTGTCGCCCCCGGTACGAGTAGCGCCGAAGATTCCCCCTACGTAATTCCCGCTGAGCCGACCCTTGAACGAGCAGTCCCTAAGGATTGTTGAATGGGAGGATATCCCCGCTATTCCACCCACATAAGTACCGGCCCCTGCAACAACAGTAACAGCCTGCTTTCCGAGGAGAGATGCCTCCACCCGGCAGCCCTCGATTATCCCGGTCCGGGGGTTGGCGCCAGCGGCAGAATAATTACTCCCAGCTATTCCCCCTATATACGGCTGGGGGTTATTATGGTACCCTTCCGCCCTCACGCTCCCCGTGAAAGAGCAGCCGCGTATGACCGCGCGTATGGTCCCCGGACCGGAACCTAAGACGCTACTCGCGCCAAGATTCTGGCCCACGATTCCGCCGAAATTCCTCTCATTAGGATGTAAGTTGCTGTAAGAAAAAGAAAAAAACCCCGTGACGGAGCAATTCTCTATGAGGCCTCTGTTATACGTCACGACGCCCCCGGCGACGTATAACATCTCACCCCCCATGTCTGCCGATACGGAGCAGCCGGATATCGTTCCCTCGTTCTCGAACGCGACGCCGCCGACGGCGTAACGATAGTCACTGCCGTTGTTACTCGCCGATGAAAGCACGTCCGCGGACGTGAACCTGGGGGCCGTGACGTCCACCGCCAGGTTGCGGACCGTGCCCATATTGCCCACCCAGTAGAAGAGGCTGAGGGTGCCTCCCCTCCAGTTGGTGTTCTCCTCGCCCGAGTACGTCACCCTGTGGCCGCCGCCGTCAAATGTCCCCTGAAAATATTGGAAGGGGCCGCTACTAGTGAAGGGACCGGGCTCCCCGTACCTGCCTATGGGAATCCAGTCGCGGCTGATCCCGGCAAGGTCGAGGTCGCTTCGCAGCGTTATTGTCTTGCTAAAGAAGTTCATGGGTTCCGACTCGTCCGCGATGTAATCGCCTACGGCGTCGCTCATCAGTACCCAGAGGCCGAAGAGGCCGGCCTCGTCATCTATGTAAAACTCGTCGGCCTCCGGGTTCGCCGTGTACCACGACACGTCCGGC
>JAISZL010000017.1 GCA_031269245.1 Synergistaceae bacterium
GATTTCAAGGTCGGCTATTCGCCGGAGCGGATCAACCCCGGCGACGCGAAAAACAGGCTGGAGACCATCGTGAAGGTCGTCGGCGGGGAGGACCCTGAAACGAGCGATATGCTCAAGGAGCTTTACGGTTCGGTGGTGGAGGCCGGCATTCACGTGGCGCCGTCCATAAAAGTCGCGGAGGCCGCCAAGGTCATAGAGAATACCCAGCGTGATTTGAACATAGCGCTGATGAACGAGCTCGCGATGATATTTGACCTGATGGGGATATCCACGGATGACGTGCTCAAAGCGGCCAGGACCAAGTGGAACTTCCTGCCCTTCAGCCCTGGGCTCGTGGGAGGTCACTGCATAGGGGTGGATCCGTATTATTTGACTTACAAGTCCGAGGAGCTGGGATATATTCCGCAGGTCATACTGGCGGGCAGAAGAATCAACGATGGCATGGGGAAATTCATAGCGCAAAAGACCATAAAACTGCTCTGCCGAAGTTGCGCGCAGATCAAAGGAGCTCGAGTGGGAATTCTGGGTTTGACGTTCAAGGAGAATGTTTCGGATCTCCGCAACAGCAAGATACCTGACATCCTCCGAGAGCTAGGGGAGTTCGGGGCGGAGGTTTTGGTTCACGATCCCATGGGGAACCCAGAACAGGCGATGAAGGAGTACGGCATCGATATACGCCCAAGGGAGAGCCTGTGCGACCTGGACGCCGTAATACTCGCCGTGGCCCACGACGAGTACAAAATGGACGGCGCGGAGTCGATCATTCGGAGCCTCAGGGGAAGAAACGGTGTCTTTGCGGATGTGAAGTCGATTTTCAGGGATCATGAATATCCTGAAGGGATCTCTTACTGGAGTTTGTAGAAAACGCTGGTTCCTCTTTTTTGAGTGATTTTTATGTTTTGTCATACTGAGGGTGAAATGCATATGAATGCTGAATCAGAGATAAATGAAAAAGAACGATTTGCCTTCGGCTCGAACTGGTTGAATTTTTTGAAGTCGCTCAGTGACGAGAGGATTGCCGAGGCCGAAAAATCCCTGTTGAAGATGCTGGGCGAGGAGACTTTGCGCGGGAGGACATTTTTGAATATCGGCTCCGGCAGCGGGCTTTTTAGCCTCACGGCGCGCAGGTTGGGAGCTAAGGTCCGTTCTTTTGACTATGACCCTCAATCGGTAAAGTGCACGGAGGAGCTGAAGAGACGTTATTTTGATGATGACCCGGATTGGGAAATAAGCGAAGGGAACGCGTTGGATTCTGAGTGGCTCGCGTCTTTTGGGGAGTGGGATATCGTTTATTCCTGGGGAGTACTGCACCACACCGGAGATATGTGGACAGCCTTGGGCAACGTCGCTGAGTTGGTAAAACCCGGCGGCGCTTTATTCATATCGATATACAACGACCAAGGGCGGCGATCTAGAATATGGAGTTCTATTAAGAAAAGATACAATGCAAAAGAAAGTTAAACATATAGCCCTATGCATCCCGGATTTGAGGGGCGGGGGGGCGGAGCGCTCGAATGTGCAAATAGCCAACGGGCTTGCGCATCGCGGGCATTCCGTCGATCTTGTCGTGTTTCGCAAAGAAGGCCCTTATTTTAATGATCTGGCTCCGGAGGTTCGCGTCGTCGAGATGGAGGTGTCGAGGGCGCGTTACGCTATTTTGCCGCTCAGGCGCTATCTCATGAGGGAGCGGCCAGACGTCGCTATTTCTAGCTTGATCAACGTGCCTCTTGTCATAGCCAGTCGTTTTTTTGGACGAAGGACTAAAATAGTGTTGAGCGAGAGAGCCCATTTCTCGTCAATGCGCGATAGCGCGAGAACCCTGTCGGAAAGGGCCTCTGCCTCTTTAGCGCGTTTTTTGTACCCAATGGCTGATAAGATAACCGCCGTGTCGCGGTCATGCGCTGACGACTTGGTGAAACTGGGGATCGTGTCGCCCGGAGATGTGGCGGTTTTCTATAATCCAGTCGTCTCCAACAAACTGGACAAGTTGAAACTTGAGACACCGGAACAGCGGTGGCCGCGGGACGGGGGTATGCGGGTCATTCTGGCGGTGGGCAGGCTTGCGCCTGAGAAGGATTATGATGCGTTGCTGGCCGCGTTCGCGGACGTTGATGAGCGATCGGCATGTTTGTTGATTTTAGGTGAGGGCAGTGAAAGGGGTAGGCTTGAGTCAATGATCCAAAAACTTGGACTCACGGACCGCGTCTCGATGCCTGGCTTTGTGAATAATCCTTACTCCTATATGGCCAGAGCCGACGTATTCGTCCTCTGTTCAAAATTCGAGGGCTTGCCCGGAGCGCTCATCCAGGCGATGGCGTGCGGTCTGACCCCGGTGGTGACGGATTCTCCAGGCGGCTCCGCCGAGATCTTAGGCGACGGTCTGCGCGATTATCTCGTCCCGGTCGGCGATGTTAGCGCCCTGTCAGATGCCATTTCAAAGGCGCTGCGAAATCCTCTGCCGCCGGATGTACTGAAGGAGAGGGCTTCAATTTTTTCCGATGAAGCGTCCATAGATGCGTATGAAAAATTGATTTACGAGCTTTGCGAGTGATTTTTAATAATTTTTCCGAAGGGTGATTGTAATGGCGAAGATTCTCCTAACTGGGAGCGCGGGTTTCATTGGGTACCATGTAGCCAAGGCTCTGTCGTCGGATTCCTCATCCGATGTGCTCTGTCTGGATAACATAAACGACTATTACGACGTAGGCCTTAAATTGTCCCGGCTGAAGGACCTCGGGTTCGACGTGGATGGCGGGAGCCATGAGATGGTATCAAGCGGAATTTCCCCCAATTTGAGGTTTATCAGGATGGATCTGTCGGACAGGGGTGGAGTCGAGCGGCTTTTCAAGGAGGAGGCGTTCGAGTACGTGATTCACCTCGCCGCTCAGGCGGGGGTTCGTTATTCGCTTGAGAACCCATACTCCTACATAGACAGCAATATTTACGCTTTTTTGAACATACTGGAGGGGTGCAGGCACAACCCGGTCCGCCACCTCTTATACGCTTCGTCCAGCTCGGTGTATGGCCTGAATGACGTGGTCCCATTCAGCGAGAGTCACAATGTGGATCATCCAGCCTCTCTTTACGCGTGCACGAAGAAATCAGATGAACTTATGGCCCACGCGTACAGCCATCTGTTTGACATTCCCTGTACCGGGCTCAGATTTTTCACCGTGTACGGTCCGTGGGGGCGGCCGGACATGGCCTGTTTCATCTTCACCAGGAAGATATACGGCAACGAGCCCATAGACGTCTATAATCATGGCAACATGCAGAGGGATTTCACCTATATAGACGACGTGGTGAGCGCGGTGGTCTCCCTCATCCCCGCCGTTCCCGAGCCGATGACAAAGGAGGGAACCACATCGAGGGCCAAATATCGCGTGTACAACATCGGAAACAACTCGCCGGTCGCCCTGATGGAGTTTATCGAAACGCTGGAGTCGCGGATCGGGATAACGGCGAAAAAAAACCTGCTGCCGATGCAGCCCGGTGATGTTCCGGCGACATACGCGGACATCGATGAAATCCAGCGGGATACCCAGTTCAGACCTCAGACTCCTTTGCGCGACGGACTTGGGGCTTTTGTGGACTGGTATGTCAAAATGTATGGGAATGGCCGGAGGTAAAATGGATATTCAGGCGTTTCGCTTATCATATAGGGTGCGACTATATTGTGGTGAGCGTATATATTTGAAGTGTATGGCAAAAGAAGGAAATGCCTGACAGGATTAGATTGGCTCATATCATCACGGGTTTAAACGTCGGAGGCGCGGAGAACGCTCTCTGCAAATTGGTCGAGAACATAGACCGCGAAAAGTTTGAATGTTCGGTGTTGTCCCTGTTGCCGGATGGGGCTCTGGCTGGCAGGATAAAAAACGCGGGGGCGGACGTGTTCACGTTGAACATGAAACGAGGACAGCCCAGACTTAGCTCCTTCATTCGGATGGTGTCGAGGCTGAGGAAGATAAGGCCGGATATAGTTCAGACATGGATGTATCATGCCGACCTGATGGGGGGCATTGCAGGCAGGATCCTTGGGGTGCCCGTTGTATGGAATATAAGGCATTCCAACATCGACCCAATGGTCAATAAGCTGAGCACCAGATTGATAGTCAAGTTGTGCGCCAAGATGTCCGGTTTTATCCCGGCCAGGATAGCGGGGTGCGCGGTCAGCGGCCTCGATGCTCACACCGCTCTTGGATACGCCGCCGAAGAGATGGTACAAATTCCAAACGGTTTCGATACGGGTGTCTTTCGTCCCGACGAGGCGGCAAGGTTCTCGTTCAGGGCGGAGCTGGGTATATTGCCTGAAGCGCGGCTTGTTGGAGTCATAGCTAGATTCGATCCTCAAAAGGATCACGGCAATTTTTTTAAAGCGGCCGCCTGTCTGTCCGAAAAACATTGCGATGTCCGGTTTGTCCTCTGCGGAGATAGGATTACGCCTGACAACCCCATCCTTGCCGGGATGATTGACGCGGCGTTGGAGGGCAAGGTCTTCTTATTGGGGCGGAGGATGGATGTCCCAAGAATATTGGCTGCGCTGGACGTCTCCGTATTGCCGTCAATGTCTGGAGAAGCCTTCCCCAACGTTGTTGGCGAGTCAATGTCCTGCGGAGCGCCGTGCGTGGTGACCGACGTAGGGGACTCCGCGCGGATAGTCGGCGACACCGGCATAGTCGTTCCTCCTCGGGATCCCGCGGCGCTCGCGTCAGGCATATGCTCGCTTCTTGAAATGCCCCGGCGGGAGAGGGAAAATCTTGGCGCCAGGGCCAGACAGAGGATTATAGATGAGTACGAGATAGGGGCAGTTACGAAGATGTATGAGAATTTGTACAATAGCATATTGTTTACGTTTAACCTTTAATCCATCATATAACACTTGCGAATTCCAGTCGAGCGAAGTTGGGAGGATGTGTCGGGAAATGAACATATGTATGGTCGGCACTGGGTACGTCGGGCTTGTCACCGGGGCGTGTTTCGCCGAGAAGGGGAACCGGGTCTGTTGCGTTGACATCAACCGGGATGTCATAAAGAACCTCGAATCCGGGGTCGTCCCGCTGTACGAGCCGGGGCTGGACGAGATGGTGAGCCGGAACTCGCGGCGGGGCACGCTGCGCTTTACATGCGATATCGCCTCCGGGCTGCGGGACGCCGATATGTGTTTCATCGCGGTGGGCACTCCCTCCAGCGAGGGAGGGGGGACGGAGCTGAAATACGTGTATGCGGTCGCCGATGACATCGCCTCGGCGCTTGACCGCGATTGCATCGTCGTGGTCAAGTCGACGGTGCCGGTCGGCACGTGCGGGGAAGTGCTGGACAGGGTGACATCGGGTTTGGCCGAACGGGGACTGGCCGGCGTCCGCGTCGAGGTCGTCTCCAACCCCGAATTTTTGAAGGAGGGCTCGGCCGTCGAGGACTTCTTCAAGCCGGACAGGGTGGTCGTGGGGGTCGCGTCCGAGCGCGCCCGGTCCGCGATGTTCGACCTTTACTCCCCGTTTGTGGAGGGTGACAAAATAATTTTTATGGACATAGCCTCGTCGGAGATAACGAAGTACGCCTGCAACGCGATGCTGGCCGCCCGGATCAGCTTCATCAACGAGATCGCGCTGCTCTGCGACGTGGCGGGGGCTGATGTGCTGAGCGTCAAGGCCGGGATGTCGCTCGACCCGCGAATCGGCGGTCACTTCCTGAACGCCGGGTGCGGCTACGGCGGGTCGTGCTTCCCCAAGGACATACAGGCGCTGGATCAGACGGGGAGGGCCATGGGCCTCGAGATGAAGATGGCCGCCGCGACCTCGCTGGTGAACGAGCGGCAGAAGAAGATTTTGGGGAGCATGATAGTCGACCGCTTCGGCAAGAATCTCAAGGGCTTGAAAATAGCGGTTCTGGGGCTTGCGTTCAAGCCGAACACGGACGACATGCGCTATGCTCCGTCCATTCCACTGATAGACACCCTCCTTCGGTGCGGGGCCGGAGCGATTGCCGTTGACCCGGCGGCCAGGGGCGTGGCGGCTAAAATTCTGCCGCGGTGCGTAGAATACGCCGATACGGCTTTCGAGGCGACTCGTGACGCGGACGCCGCGGTGTTGGTGACGGAGTGGGAGGAGTTTTTGAAGGTGGATTGGAGCGAGTGCGGAGAGCGGATGAGGCGCAAGATACTCTTCGACGGGCGCAATGCCTACAGCCCGTCGGATTTGAGAGCTCTCGGTTTCGAGTATTACTGCATCGGGAGAGGCTGTGTGGTGGGAGGCGAGGGGTAGGGGGCCTGCTGTTTTACCAGAGGCATAAACAGCTGCCACTTGTATACGATGCGGGGGAAAACTTCTGGAATAAAAGTACACATAGCTGTAGA
>JAISZL010000029.1 GCA_031269245.1 Synergistaceae bacterium
CAAATTTATTTAAATTACAACAAACATCGCGGCTTCGACACCGGCAGGACCTCGGGTTCTGTCCCGAACCCAGCACGGGTGAAGATAAAAATGTAAAAAGGGTCCAGGGAGCTAGCTCCTTGGCGGGTGCGGGCAGAGCCTGCGGTTTTTTCCGTGGTTTTAAGGTTTTTCGCAGCCTCTCCAAAAACGCTTTTATTGGTGGTAAAATAGCATCATGCGACCCCCTCAAGCGGCGGCCTTGCCCGCCGCTTGATTTATGCGGCGGACGCGGAACCGTTCTCTTTGAGGTATACAGATGGAGCGCGACAACAGGCAAAGAAATCTCTTCGACAGGGTCCTGCCCCTTCCCATAGAGGAGGAGATCAAACACAGCTATCTCGACTACGCGATGAGCGTCATAGTGGGACGCGCCATACCGGACGCGAGGGACGGCCTCAAGCCCGTGCAAAGGCGCATCCTCTACGCGATGCTCGAGCTGGGGCTGAGGCACAACCAGGCGTTCAAGAAGTCCGCCCGCGTCGTCGGGGAGACGATGGGCAAATACCACCCGCACGGCGACTCCGCCATCTACGGGACGATGGCGCGCATGGCGCAGGATTTCAGCATGAGATACCCTCTCGTCGACGGGCAGGGAAACTTCGGGTCGGTCGACGGGGACGAACCGGCGGCGATGCGCTACACCGAGGCCCGGCTGCGCTCGATAGGCGAGGAGATGCTCCTCGACATAGACGAGGAGACGGTGGACTGGAGCCCGAACTTCGACGAGTCCCTGGAGGAGCCGCTGCTCCTCCCGTCCTTGATACCGAATCTGCTTGCCAACGGCTCGTCCGGCATAGCGGTGGGCATGGCATCCAACATGCCGCCCCACAACATGGGCGAGGTCATAGACGCCTGCTGCGCCGTGCTTGACAACCCGGGCGTCGAGCTGGGCGACCTGATGCCGCTCGTACCGGGCCCTGACTTTCCGACGGGCGGCATAATACTGGGGAGAGATGGAATAGTCGACGCGTACACGTCGGGGCGGGGCAGGATAATCTGCCGCGGGCGCGCGCAGGTGCAGGAGATAAAGCGGGGCAAGTCGGCGATAATTATCACGGAGATACCCTACATGGTCAACAAGACCAACCTCATAGAGACCATCGCCAAGGGAGCCGCCAACGGCTTGATCGACGGCATCACGGACATGCGCGACGAATCCGACAGGGAGGGGATGCGCGTGGTAGTCGAGCTGCACCGCGACGCCGACCCGGAGCTGGTGCTGCGCCAGCTCTACAACCGCACACAGCTTCAGAGCACGTTCGGGGTTATAAACCTCGCCCTGGTCAACGGGCGCCCTGTGGAGATGGGCCTGAAGCGCCTCATAGAGGTGTTTCTCGACCACAGGAAGTCCGTCGTCCGCAGGCGGACGGAGTACCGCCTGCGCAAGGCGGAGGAGAGGGCTCACATAGTCGAGGGATTGGTCCGCGCGCTCGACTTCATCGACGAGGTCATAAGGATAATAAGGGCCGCGAGAGACGCGCCGCAGGCCAGGGCGAACCTGGTCAATGAGCTGGGATTCACGGAGATTCAGGCCCAGGCGATACTGGAGATGCGCCTGCAGCGTCTGACGGGGCTGGAGCGCCGCAAGTTGCAGGAGGAGCTTGTGGCCCTCCTGGCGGACATAGAGAGGTACAAGTCGATACTGGGCAGCGCGCCGGTGCTGGACGCGGTGGTTAAGGACGAGCTGATGCAGGTCAGGAAATCGTACTCCGACGCGAGGCGCACCGATATACAGGACTCTATGGAGGACGTCGCGGCGGAGGACTTGATCCCGGAGGCGGAGATCGTGGTCGTCCTGAGCCGGGACGGGTACATCAGGCGGATGCCGCTCCAGGATTATCACCTCCAGTCGCGCGGCGGCAAGGGCGTGAAGGGCGCGACACCGAAGCCGGAGGACGAGATATCCCTGATAAAGGCGACCACCACCCACAACACGCTCTGCCTCTTCACGTCGAAGGGGAGGATATTCGGCATCAAGTGCTTCGTCCTGCCGGAGCCGAAGACGGGCAAGGGCAAGCTCATAAGCTCCCTGGTGCAGATGGAGCCCGGCGAAAAGGTGGTAGCGTTCCGCGACATGAACCACGGGGACGCCAAATTCGTGTTCTTGGTGACGAAGAACGGCCTGGCCAAGCGCCTGCCGATAGAGGAGCTGGACGGCCTCACGAAGGCCGGCAGGCGCGTTTTGGGCGTCCGCGACGACGACGAGATCGCCCGCGTTCGGATCACGAACGGCGCCGACGAGCTGCTCCTGACCACGGCCCACGGGCAGACGCTGCGCGTCGGGGAGGCGGAGTTCCGCCCGCAGGGGCGCGCCGCGCACGGCATGAAGGGGATCAAGCTGGGGCCCGGCGACTGCGTCGTCGGCTGCGACGTGATAATACCGGGCCGCCAGGCACTCCTGGTGAGCGAGCACGGCATCGGGAAGCGGACGCCTTACGACGAATTCACCGCGCACCACAGGGGAGGGAGCGGGGTCAAGGCCATGCGCCTGAACAGCAGGACCGGAAACCTGGTGGGCGCGTGGGGTGTCGCGGAGGACGACGAGCTGATGATAATCTCCGGGCGCGGGCGGGTCGTCCGCATGATGTCGAGCGAGGTATCGAGCCTCAGCAGGATAGCGACGGGATACACCGTCGTCAAGCTCGACGAGGGCGACGTCGTGGCCGACCTGAGCGTCATAAAGACGGACCCCGAGGCATCAAAGGAGGATTAGGCCGCATGAGGATAGCTCGCGGCGGAGTGTCCTCCATATTCGCGCTCACCTTGGCGTCGGCGGGTGCGTGCCTCGTATCGAAGGCGTTAGCGGCTGTGCTGGCCCTGCCTTTGGCGCTCGCGCTGTGGTTTTACAGGGACCCGGAGCGCACCGCGCCGGACGGCCCCGGCCTCTGGGTGAGCCCCGCCGACGGGCGCGTGGTGGAGATCGAATATGACGCGTTCGACCACTACGCCGGCAGGACGGTGAAGATAGGCATCTTCATGAACGGCTTCGACGTGCACGTGAACAGGTTCCCGTCCGACGGCGTCGTGGAGGGCATATCCCACGTGCCGGGGAGGAAGTGGTTCGCCATCGCCCCTAAGGCGTCGGAGCTGAATGAACGGCTCCGCGTCTGCGCAATGACCCCGCAGGGGAGGGTCACCGTCGTCCAAATCGCCGGTATTTTGGCGAGGAGGATATCATGTTACGTAAAAGACGGCGAAGAACTTGCGCGCGGCGAGCGTTATGGTATGATTAAACTTGGTTCAAAAGTGGACGTTTATATGCCCGTTTCGGTAGTTCCCAAAGTACGCCTCGGGGACCGGGTCAAGGCCGGGGTATCGATAATAGGAGTGGTGGACAAGTGAGATCTCGCAGGAGAAGGGTAAAAAACATTCCGTTCAACAGAATAGTTCCGAACATGATAACCAGCGGCAGTGTGCTGTGCGGGATGTTCTCCCTGATCCTGACGTATCAGAGGCACTTCATGCCGTCCGCTCTCCTGCTGATAATCGCCGTCTTCTTCGACTATATGGATGGCAAGGTGGCCCGCAGCCTCGGTGGGAGCAGCGCGTTCGGCGAGGAGCTCGACAGCCTGGCCGACGCGCTTTCGTTCGGGGCCGCCCCGGCGTTCCTGACATACGCCTATTACATAGGCATAGAGGGGGGCATGGCGGGCGCGTTCAGCGCGGCGTTCTTCGCCCTCTGCGGCGTCCTCAGGCTGGCGCGGTTCAACGTCATCCACGTGACCGGCCCGTTCCAGGGGCTGCCGATACCGGCCGGCGGCATGGCCCTGGCGGCGTTGGTGATAGGCGGCGTGCCCCTCGCCCCGGCGCCGGCGATGGCGGTCATGACGCTCCTGGCGGCGCTCATGATCTCGACCGTGCCCTACGGCAATCTGAAACTCGTCCGCCGAGGAAACCTCAACAAGCTGAAGGCGTTTCTGCTGTTCGGTGTAACGGTCTCGTGCTTCGCGGCGCTCCGGGAGAAGGCGTTCCTGGCGCTCATAGGGATTTACATAGCGAGCGGCCCGTTGCGCTTCGACTGGGGGGAGTGGCTCTCCATACGCCGCCGGGACGACGAGCATCCCGCGAGGGACGAGAAGTAAAAATACAGCCGGTAGCCAGAGGCATCAAAAAGATGGCATTGTCGACGGTAAATTGTGGTATTATGATTACGTTGGTGAGTCGTTTTGTCGTGAGTAAATGTGAAAGGGGTGTTGCGCAAGGAGTGAGGAGAGTGTTTGCAATCGGCGGACCTGCGGTTTTTAAAAAAGAATTGGAGGGAGATAACAATGTTATTTGCGCGTGATTTTGAGAATTTGCAGGCAGGCAGGCAGGCAGGCAGGCAGGCAGGCAGGCGTAACACACTCCTAGTAGCCCGTCGGTTTCACACTTTATTGCATTAGAAAAGACGGATTTTTATTGTTCTATGCCTTTATAACAAGGCCTAATAATCGCTAGTTTTTAAATCAAAATAGTTGCACCGTTTTTATTTTTTCTTGAATTTGACAGGCTGCTAGGAAGTCTTTTTCTCCTCTTAACAGCACTTCTCCTGTTCGCACCGTCCGCCTACGCCGATGATGTCATTTTTGGCGATAGTATGGATAACGCGGAGATAAGCAAAGATGTGAGTGAAAATGTAGTGATTTCCGCTGATTTCCCTGTGACGGTCGATGCTGAGGGTGCCATAACCGGCACGCTGACCGTTCGGGATGGCGCGACTCTCATCCTCGATGACGGCGATGACTTGGCTGTGACCGGTAATATATAGCGAATCCATTATTAGTTAGCATTATATCCATCATGCGAAAACCAGTTTGCGATATCTGATTTCGTAAAGCAGCCGAGAGCCGTTTTCATGCTTTTAACCATCTCGTCATAA
>JAISZL010000033.1 GCA_031269245.1 Synergistaceae bacterium
GTCTCCTACCTCAGGATACTGCCCATAATAGCCACACTCGGGACCATGAACATCTTCAGGGGTGTCACATATCTGGTTAGCGGCGGCTCCTGGGTGCTTCAGGACGGCATGTCCGCGTCATTCCTGCGGATCGCGACGGGAAGGATATTCGGGCTGAACAACCTTGTCGTGGCGGAGATCGCTGTAGTGGCGCTGATGGGCCTTTTTACCAATCTCTACCGGTCGGGCCGGTACATATACGCGGTGGGCAACTCGGAGGAGTCGGCCACCGTAAGCGGGATCCCGGTCAGGCGTATCAAGCTCCTGGCGTATACGATACTGGGTGGGCTGAGCGGGCTGGGCGGGGTGCTCTACGTTTGCAAATACGCCGCGGCGCAGGGCGAGACGGCGCTTGGTTACGAGATGAGCGTAATAGCGGCCTGTGTGCTGGGCGGAGTGAGCATAACGGGGGGCACGGGCAGATTTTACGGCGTGTTGCTGGGGGCCCTGCTGCTCGGAGTTCTGAACAACGCTCTCCCGCTCCTCAAGGTTTCCCCTTTCTGGCAGGAGGCCATACGCGGGCTGATCATCCTGGTGTCGATAGTGGTAAACGTGATCATATCCCGCCGCGTGGCGAACAAGGCGCTCGAAAGGAGATCCGTATAATGGACGGCGGCGAAAAAATAGCGTCCGTGAGAGAAATCCAAAACTCCAGGCCGTTTTCGGCGAAGCGCTTCTTCCTTCAGTGGGAGTGGCTGCTGGTCGTCATCCTCGCCGTCATCAACATCGTCAACGCCGGCCTGTCGCCGAACTATCTGGTGTTCGACAATATTATGAACGCGGTTCAGATGTTTCTCGACAAAGCGATAATGGTTTTTCCGATGATGATGGTGATAGTGCTGGGACAGATAGATATTTCGATCGCGTCGACGATGGCGCTTTCGTCGGTTCTCATGGGCGTCAGTTACAAGGCCGGCGTTCCGATGCCGGCGGCGCTTCTCATCTCTATCGTGACGGGCGCCCTCTGCGGCTTGATGAACGGTTTCATACTGGCCAAGTTCAGCGAACTCGCGTCGATGATCGTCACTCTCAGCACGATGATACTCTACAGGGGCGTCGCCAGCATCATCCTCGAGGACCGCGCCGTCTCCGGATTCCCCTCGTGGTTCTCCGCGCTGGGCTGGGGGTCCGTTTTTTCCGCTCCGATAATCCTGATCTTCTTTGCGGCGGAAGCGGCGGTCTTCGCCTACGTGATCCACTTCACGAAGTTCGGCCGCTGCTTGTACGCCATCGGGCTGAACGAGGAGGCGTCCAGATATTCCGGCATAAAAACGAAACGTGTCAAGATGACCGCCTTCACTGTCATGGGGATATTCGCCGCGATATCCGGCATTTTTCTGGCCTCCAAGATGGGAAGCGTGCGCCCCAGTATGGCGAAGGGCTATGAGATGGACGTCATCGCAATGGTCGTGTTGGGAGGGGTCAGCACGTCCGGAGGCAGAGGGCGCGTCCCCGGGGTATTGCTTTCCATATTCGTGATAGGGCTTCTTCGGTACGGCCTGGGTATTGTCAACGTGAGGGCTCAGGTCATACTCATCATCATCGGGACTCTCCTCATTGTCGCGGTCGCCATACCGAATCTGAAGGCGTCGCTGAACAAAGGACCCGAGAAAAAATTGGCCGCGGAGTCAAAAGGAGGGGATGACGTGTCACGGCTCCCGCGCGGAACGCGGCTTTGACGAAGCCGCGTCGATGGCATCGAAAAAATAAGGAGGAATGAAAAAATGTCGTGGAAGAGAATTGCCGCGTTTTTTGTGTTGTTCGCGGGTATCGTGTGCGTTGGGGCCGTAGCGGCGCACGCCGCGGACTCAAAGGTGTTCGCGTTCGTGGCGAAGGACATCAACAACCCCTACATGCAGAAGGCCTTCGACGGTTTTGAGAGAGCGTGCAAAGAGATAGGAGTGACAGCGCTTTACAGAGGTCCCGAGAGCGCGACGCCGGAGGCGCAGATTGAGGTCATCAACCAGCTCGTGGCGCAGAACGTGGCCGTGATAGCTGTGGCGGCCAACGATTTCGACGCTCTCCAGCCCGTGCTAAAGAACGCGATGGGCAAGGGCATCAAGGTCATTTCCTACGATTCGGCTGTGAATAAGGAGAGCCGCGCGACACACGTCCAGCAGGCGGACCCCGAGATGATCGGGCGCGTGCTGATCCAGGCCGCGTATGAGATGATCGGGGGAGAGGGCGGGCTCGCTGTCCTGTCCGCGACCGCTCAAGCCACGAACCAGAACCTCTGGATCGAATGGATGAAGAAGGAACTGGAGGAAAACAAGGACAAGTACGCCAAGACGCCGCTCATCAGGATAGTCTACGGCGACGACGACCCGACGAAGTCCACGAGCGAGACTCAGGCACTGCTGAAGGACCCTGAGATCAAGGTGATAATAGCCCCGACGACCGTCGGAATGCTCGCTGCCGGAAAATACCTCCAGGACAGCGGTTCCAAGGTGCTTCTCACCGGGCTGGGACTGCCTTCCGAGATGGCTCCCTTTATCGAGAACGGAGTATGCCCGTGGATGTATCTCTGGAACCCCGTCGACCTCGGCTACATGGCGGCGTACACCGGCGACTCCCTCGTTAAGGGCGGCATCACAGGCGAGGTTGGGGGAACGTTCAAAGCCGGCGTCATCGGCGAGCGATCCATAGTGAGCGCCGCGGACGGCGGCACCGAAGTCATGCTCGGGGAACCTTTCAAATTCGACAAGGATAACATCGGCGATTGGAAGGAAGTCTACTGATATTGCTGGAATCAGGAAGGAAGCTGTCCTGACATGGTTCGCAGGGGTTTCAGGATGAAGCTGTACCGGGGGAAGGAGGAGGAGTACAAAAAACGCCACGATGAACTGTGGCCGGAAATGGCCGAGATGATACGCGCCCACGGCGGCAGAAACTACTCCATCTTCCTCGACCCGGAGACCGGCGACCTGTTCGGCTACGTTGAACTCGACGCCGAGTCGCTCTGGAGCCGCTCGGCGGAGACGGAAATCTGCAAAAAATGGTGGGATTACATGGCGGACATCATGGAGACGAATCCGGATAACAGCCCTGTATCCCGCGAAATGAAGCCGGTATTTCACCTGGAATAACCGCTCTCCGCC
>JAISZL010000080.1 GCA_031269245.1 Synergistaceae bacterium
GGCGTCATAGGCGCGAGCGGGGCGGGGAAATCGACGCTGGTCTACGCGATAAACGGCATCGTGCCCCACCACTTCCGAGGCGACTTCTTCGGCGAGGTCATAGTCGACGGTATGGACACCGTTCAGACGAGGCCGGACGAGCTGGCCCGGTTCGTGGGCAGCGTGCATCAGGACATAGACAGCCAGATGGTGGCGTCGATCGTGGAGGACGAGCTGCTCTTCGGCCTGGAAAACTTCTCGGTGCCGCGCTGTGAGATCGAGCGGCGCATGGAGGAGGCGCTCCTGGCCGCCGGGATTTCCGGCCTGCGCCACAGAGACATAGGCTCGCTCTCCGGCGGGCAGAAGCAGAAGGTCGCCATAGCCGCCATAATCGCGCTGCGGCCCAGGACAATTCTGCTGGACGAGCCGACGGGGGAACTCGACCCGCAGTCGAGCAGAAAGGTCTTCGAGACCCTGCGGGAGCTGAACGTGAAATTCGGCATAACGGTGATAGTCGTCGAGCAGAAGATAATGCTGCTCTGCGAGTTCGCGAAGCACTTGGCCGTAATGGAGCAGGGGCGCATGATCCTGCGCGGCGGCATCCGCGAGGTGCTGCGGAGCGCGGAGAGGCTGGAGGACGCGGGGGTCAACATACCCCGTGTCACCACGCTCGCGCGGCGCCTGCGCGAGCGTGGCCTGTACGACGGCGATATCCCGCTAGACCTCAGCGGCGCGCGCGCCATGATGAAGGAGGCGATGCGCCGTGCTGCGTTTTGACGGCGTGAGCTTCCACAGGGGCCCCGAAAAAGTCATCTCGGACGTCTCGTTCGAGATCCGCGCGGGCGAGTTCGCGGCACTCCTTGGCGAGAACGGAGCCGGGAAATCCACGCTCTGCCGCCTCTCCAACGGATTGCTCAAACCCTCCTCCGGCAGGGTGACGGTCTGCGGGGACGACACCGCGAGAACTCGGACAAGCGTCATAGCCCGGAACGCGGGTTTTTTGTTTCAGAACCCCGACAGGCAGCTCTGCCAGAACACGGTGCTCGGGGAGATAGTATTCGGGCTTGAACACGTCGTCTCCGACAGAGCGGAGAGGGAGAGGCGAGCCGGGGAGATGCTGGCGGCGTTCTCCCTCGACGGCGGCCGCGACCCGTTCGGGATGAGCCGGGGCGAGCGCCAGCAGGTGGCCCTGGCCTCCATACTCGCCCGCAAGCCGCGAATGCTGATCCTGGACGAGCCAACGACAGGGCTCGATTACCGCGAGTGCATGACGATCATGGGCGTCGTCTCCCGCCTCAACGCGGAGGGGACGACGATACTGATGGTCTCGCACGACATGGAGGTGACGGCGGACTTCGCGGAGCGCGCGCTGGTACTCTCAGGGGGCAGGCTGATCGCCGACGGACCCGTCAGACGGATAATGAGAGACGTGAAAACACTGGACGAGGCATCCCTCCTCCCGGCACAGATACCCGCGCTCGCCGTGTCGCTGGGCGGCGTCTTCTCCGACGCCTTCACGGTGGACGACATGACCGCCCTCGTGGAACGCGCGAACGCCACAAGAGGGGAGGCGGCGCGGTGAGCGGGTTCCTGAGCTACATGCGGGGCGACTCGATTCTCCACAGGCTCAACCCGCTGACTAAGCTGGTCATGTCGGTCTCTCTGTGCGCCTCGTGCTTTATCACGAACCGCCACGGCGTTGTCGCCGGCATCATCGCGTTCAACCTGCTCATGGCGTATTCGGCGGGAGGGCTCGGGCGCTCGCTCGTGATGTCCGCGTCGTTCGGCAAGCTCGCTCTGGTGCTGTTCGCCCTTCAGGTTTTCTTCGTGAGGGACGGGAACGTCATACTCTCCCTTCCTCTCAATATATACGTCACCGACCGGGGGGCGCTCTTCTCGTCGCTCTTCGCGCTGCGGCTGGTGGCGGCCGCGATGCCGCTCGCGGTCGTGCTGTCGGCGACGAGGATGAGCGACATATCCAACGCGCTCGTGCGTTACTTGAATATGCCGTACAAATATACGTTTGTGCTGACCACCGCCATGCGCTTCATACCGATCTTCTCCGAGGAGATGGCCGGCATCGTGGAGGCTCAGACGGCGCGCGGAGTGGAGTTCGACACGAAGAATTTCTTCAAGAAAATACGGCTCCTGCTGCCGCTCTGCGTGCCCCTGCTGATATCGTCCGTCCGGAAAATAGAGGGCAGCGCCATATCGGCGGAGCTGCGCGGGTTCAACCTGAGGACCAGGGAGAGCGGATACAAGACATACGGATTCGCGCCGCGCGACGCGGCAATGCTCGTCTGCTGCGCCGTCATAGCGCTGGCCGCGAAGATTTAAGGAAACGCCGATTTTTAAAAAAATCCCTTGGGGCGCCCCTAACGAGCGATCCGGGAGAGGCGCTCTCCCGGCTGTTTTTCCAGTCAGGGACGGAGCCCCAGGGTTTCGTCATTTCCCGAGCAGCATAAGGCAGATCACGCTGTCCTCGCCGGCGAGAGAGAGCGCGCTCTTTATCTCAGGCTCTTTTATGGAGTGTATGTAACGCGTGCCAAGGCCCATCGCGGCGGACACGAGGTACACGTCCTGGGTCATCGCGCCCGCCGCCACAGAGGAGAACTGAGAGCGCAGTGACTCGTTCACCGCGGACAGGGACTCGCTGTTAGCGACGAAGATCAGGCTGCACGGAGCGCCGGCGACGAAGCTCTGAAGGCCTATGTTCGGTCGTATGTCCTTCTTAGACGTCTCCAGCAGTGAGTGCGACCGCCAGTCGTACAGGAACACCCCGTTCCTCGTCGCGGCATACACGTCGACGTAAGGCGGCAGGCCCCGGTCCATCGGCACCGTCCAGCCCTTGTCGCCGCGATTCAGCCCCGTGGCGGCCCAGAGGACGTTCGACAACTCCTGGTCGGAGAGCTCGGTTGCGGGAAAATCGCCGCCGGGCGCCGACGCCCTCAACTTCAGCGCCTCGAACAGGGGCATCCCGCCGCTGGTCTGCGGAGCGGGCAGCTTGACGTCGGCCGACGCGGACGACGCGGTGAGAAACGCCAAGGACAACAACACGAAAAATTTTCCGATACTCATGGCGAAGGTTCCTCCTCGGTTGAAATGTAATGTTTGGCGGAGCGCTCAAATTCTATATTATGGGCATTTATTATGCAATAGCGAGTTCATCGAATGGGCTGTTCTCCGTATAAATCCCCTCTCTCACATCGCTCGGCCCCTTGATAATCGACGTCCGGCTTCGTGCGAGAGGGGGATATAATAGATTTTATGTTAAATATGCGATATTTTCTCAGGTGGTGTTTGACATCTATAACATATCGGTGTATTATATGCGTCGCCTTATTTAAAGTGCGCGTGAGGCGTACAGCGCGAGTATTCGCCGATGATCCCTTCGGAGAGGCGCTGTTTCAATTCGACTTCTTTTATGGAGGATGAGGTTCTGTGAGAAAGAGCAATATTTTTACGCGCGTAATTCCGTCGATGTGTTTGTTGTCGTTTATTTTATTCTTCTGCGCGCAGGCGAGCGCGGCGAAGTACTCGTCGTGGAACGAGATAGTGGACCAGATGGACATCGCGCTCGACAAAGCGGACGACGCCTATGCGCGTGGGGACGCGGACGCGGGGAAGAACTTCGTCAACGACGCTTACTTCGGTTACTACGAGAAGGAGGGCGTCGAGCGGGCCGTGCTCTCGTACGTATCGGGCAAGCGCGCCTCCACTGTGGAGTATCAGTTCAGCACGATAAAGAGGCTCATGACCGACGGAGCGCCCAAGGCGGAGGTCAGATCGGCGCTGGACAATCTCAAGAAGATGCTCCGCGAGGACGCGAACAAGCTGGACGGCAAGGAGGAGAGCTCCTTGGGGGTGTTCCTCGCGTCCCTCATGATAATCCTGCGCGAGGGGTTCGAGGCGATACTCGTCATCGCGGCGATAGCGGCATACCTCATCCGCTCCGGCAACGCGAATCAGACGCGCGTCGTCTACGTCAGCGCGATAGCGGCGCTGGTAGCGAGCGGTGCCGCCGCGGTCGCGATGCAGCGCTTGTTCGAGGTCAGCGGTGCGAACCAGGAGATAATAGAGGGTGCCTCGATGCTGCTTGCCGTAGTGGTGCTCTTCTTCGTCAGCAACTGGATGGTCTCGAAGGCCGAGGCCGAGGCTTGGAAGAACTACATAGAGGGCAAGGCGCGGAGCGCGGTCGAGACGGGCAGCAGGTTCGCGCTCGGGGCCGCGGCGTTCCTGGCGGTATTCCGTGAGGGAGCTGAGACTATCCTCTTCTACCAGGCGCTCCTGGCCGAGGCGAGCTCGTTCAAAAACATGGTGTGGATCGGCTTCCTCGTCGGGTGCGCCGCGCTCGTCGTGATATTCTTGCTGGTCCGCTTCGGGTCGCTCATCATCCCGATCAAGCAGTTCTTCATGGGCACTAGCATCCTTATGTACATCATGTCCATCGCCTTCGCCGGCGGCGGAGTGAAGGAGCTGCAGGAGGCGGACGTGGTCAGCGTCACGCCCGTCGACTTCGTGCAGTCGGTCGACATACTAGGTATTTACCCAACCGTCGAGACGCTCATCCCGCAAATCGTCCTGCTCGTCCTCGCGATCGCATCGATATTTCACTATCGCGCGAAGGCCGGCAAGAATACGCGCGCGGCGGCGTGACTCGCTCCGGCATGGGGTAAATATACAAAAAAATCCAAGGGAGGTTTTATGCGATGAGGGAAGTTTTCAAGTACGGGAAGTTTTTGGCGCTGGCTGTGTTCGTGGTTTTCGGGGCTTTCGCGGTGACGGGCGAGGCGGCGGCGCCGGCGCCGGGCGAAGCCACGGCGGGCTTCGAGGAGTTTCCTCTCGGCGACGATCACGTCGCGGGCCCGCTCAACATAGCGGGCGTTTACTTTCAGCCGGTCGACATGCTGCCGGCGGGCCTGGGGCTAGCGGCGGCGCAGAGCGACATGCATCTGGAAGCCGACATATCCGCGGCCGAGGGGAACACCCTGGGCTACGGCGCCGGCGACTTCGTGCCGAACCTCACTGTGAAGTACCGCGCGCAGAAGAAGGGCAGCGATAAGGTGATCGAGGGCGCGTTCATGCCGATGAACGCCTCCGATGGCCCGCACTACGGCAACAATGTCAAGCTCGACGGCGCCGGGACGTACAAGATCACCTTCATCATCGAAAGCCCCGAGAAACAGGACTACTTGCTGCACGTTGACAAGGAGACAGGGGTTGAGGGCAGGTTCTGGAAGGATCCGATCGAGGTATCGTGGGACTTCGACTACATCCCGAGGGCATGGTAATCAGATATAGGCAGCGATAAATCAGCGTTTTCTTTGAGTCGAGTTGACGCGGCATGCCGGAGGATTTGCGGGCAGGGCCAGACACCCATAAAATCCTCCGGCCCGTGGGATGTTCGGGGGCGTGTCCCGACGCTTAAAGGACCAGAGCTAGGAGATCTTTCATCATGCTTGCATATCTGATCAAAGTAACCACCAACACCCTTTATATGGTCATCCCGTTAGCAATGTTGCTGGCCCTGGCCGCGAGGATCGACCGCGCGAAGGGCGGAAAATTTTTCGCCGGCGGGCTCGCGGCGGGGCTCACCTGCGCGTTCGTGTTCGCCGTCCTGAAGCGAAACACCGGGTTCGCGGTGCGCGAGTACTACGACCTCGGCGTGCTTCTGCCCTCCGTCCCCGCGTGCGCCGCCATCCTGGCGGCGCAATTTTTCGCGGCCTCCGGCGGCCGCGCGGAACTCGGCGCCGAAGTGCGCGCGCGGCGGCGCGCCGTTACGCTCGGGATGATCTTCTGCGCGTCCGCCCTCTCCGCAGCCTACATCCTGCCAAATCTGCTGCTCTACCCGTTCGAGTTCGCCGTGGGCATGGACACCATATTCAACACGGAGTTCATGTTCAAGGCCATAGGGTACTCCGGCGGCGTCCTGCTCATGTTCCTGACCGGAGCGGCGGTCTACAGGGCGGCGTCGGGGCTGGGGACGCTCGCGCTCTCGACCTCCCTCGGGCTGTCGATGGCGGTCCTCCTCTCGAAACACGCGCTGACGATAGCCCAGATACTGCTGGGGCGCAACATGATACGCCGTTACAAGCCACTGACGCGCGGGGTCATGTGGACACTCACGCACGTCAACGCGTTCGTCTACCTCATGATGACCATAGCGGTCGTCATCGCGGTTGCACAGTTCGCAAGGGTCAAGTCCACCCCCCCGTCGGGCGGGAACCCGGCACAGATAAGGCGCTCCAAGTATCTGGCGAGGCGTCAGGCGAGATTCTGCGTCTCAGTCGTGCTCGGGCTGGCCGTCTCCCTGGCCACCGTGACGGTGGGCATATCCTACAACGACAGGAGAGTGGAACTCTCCCCCCCGATCGAGATAGCCCCGACCGGAGACAGCATCGTGATCCCGCTCGGCGACGTGGACGACGGGAACCTGCACCGCTTCGCGCACAAGGTGCTGAGGGACGGGCAGGCCATAGAGGTGCGGTACATAGTGATAAAGAAGAACGACACGGCATACGGCGTCGGGCTGGACGCCTGCGACGTATGCGGGCCGACCGGCTACTACCAGCGCAAGAACCAGGTAATCTGCATTCTGTGCGACGTGGTCATGAACAAATCGACCATCGGGCTTCCGGGCGGCTGCAACCCTGTGCCGCTCAAGTTCGCCATAACGGAGGGTAGCATGGTCATAAGCACGTCAGACCTGGCGGCCGAGGCCCGGAGATTCTGACGATGGGAGGAGTTTGGACAAGATGTTCAGGCACATGTTGATGGGGGCGCTGACGCGGCAGCGCGGGCGGATGTTCATGATCGCGATGACGATGGCGCTCGGCGCGTCGATAAGCACCGCTATGCTCGGCGTGATGATGGATGTGGGCGACAAGGTGAACCAGGAGCTCAAGTCATACGGCGCGAACCTGACGGTCGTCCCGAAGGGAGCGTCGCTGCTCGGCGACCTGTACGGGGTCGAGGAGGGGCTCGGCGTCGCGGACAAATACCTGGCCGAGGACGAGCTGCCGAGGCTGAAGACCATATTCTGGGCCTTCAACATCGTCGACTTCGCCCCATACCTCGAGACGACGGCCTCGATTTCTGGGCCGTACGGCGAGGTTCAGGGCAAGCTGGTGGGAACGTGGTTCGACAAGCACTTCGACACGCCCACCGGCGAATCCTTCAACACGGGGATGGTGCGCATGAAGTCGTGGTGGGACGTGACGGGCGACTGGGCGGACGACGAGCTGAACGGCGGGACGTCGGGCATGATCGGGGCCAATCTGGCCTCCAAACTCGGCGTGGCGCCGGGCGACACGGTCCTAGCCGCTTCGGGCGGCGGGGACGTGACTATAAGGGGCGTGTTTCAGAGCGGGGGCGCGGAGGACGACTCGCTGTTCGTCCCCCTCTCGTTCGTCCAGAGAATATCCGGCAGGCCGGGGCTGGTGAGCAGGATAGAGGTCAGCGCGCTGACGACGCCGGAGAACGACTTGGCGAGGCGCGCCGCGCAGGACCCCAACAGCCTGTCGAGACACGAGTGGGACACGTGGTACTGCACGGCGTACATCAGCTCCATCGCGTACCAGATAGAGGAGGTCATAACCAACGCCAGAGCTAAGCCGGTGCTGCAGGTGGCCGAGTCCGAGGGCGCGATACTCCGCAAGACCCAGTTGCTGATGCTCCTCCTGACGATCCTGAGCCTCGCCTGTTCCGCGCTCGCCATATCGAACCTCGTGACCGCGAGCGTCATGGAGCGCAGCGCGGAGATAGGTCTGCTCAAGGCGGTCGGCGCGTCATCGGCTGAAGTCTCCATCCTCATAATGGCGGAGATAATGATCACGGCACTGTCAGGAGGCGTCGTGGGCTACTTCGCCGGCAGGGGCTTCGCGCAACTCATCGGACACACCGTGTTCGGCTCCGCCATCGCCGCCAGGGCCCTTGTGATACCGCTCGTGGCCCTTCTCGTATTCATCGTGACGCTCGCGGGGAGCCTGCCCGCGATAAGGATGCTGATGTCCCTGCGCCCGGCCGAAGTCCTTCACGGGAGGTAGCGCGTCATGAGAGAGGCGTTGAAACGCGTTTTTCGGGAATGGCGAGGTGATTTGAGATGACAAGACGCCGAATGTTCATGAAGATGCTGGTGAGCTCCCTCATCAGGCGCAGGTCGCGGATGATAGCGGCACTGTGCGCGATAGCGATCGGGGCCACAGTGCTCCTGGGGATGGCCGCGATCAGCTACGACATACCGCGCCAGATGGGGCGCGAGTTCCGCAGTTACGGCGCCAACATGGTGTTCGTGGCGTCGGGCGAGGACGCGCTCCTCAAGCTCGACGACGCGCGCGCCGCGGCAGGCGTCATACCGCCCAAGTCGCTGGTCGGCATGACGCCATACCGATACGAGATAGTGCGGGTTAACATGCAGGGCTACACGGCCGCCGGAACGGACTTCGAGCAGGCGCGCGAAACGAGCCCGTACTGGAACATCAACGGCGCTTGGCCCAGCGGAGAGGACGACATATTGATAGGCTCCGACATAGCGGAGTTCACGCGGCTCGCGCCGGGGTCGGCCATAACGATAACGGGGCGCGCGGCGGACGGGGCGAGGTTCAGGCGGGACATGACGATCTCCGGGATCGTCAGGACGGGCAGCGTGGAGGACAAGTTCATCTTCATGCACCTGGGCACGCTCGAGGCCCTCATGGGCGACTCGGGGACGGCCGAGGTCGTGGAGGTCAGCATAGCGGCGGACGAGGCGGAGCTGAACGAGCTGGCCGGCGCCATATCGAGCCGCGTGCCGGGGATATCGCCCAGGCTGGTGAAGCGCGTCACGCAGTCGGAGACGGCGGTGCTGTCGAAGCTGCAGGCGCTCGTGTTCCTCGTGTCGCTCGTCGTGCTTGTGCTCACGATGATCTGTGTCGCCACGACGATGATGACCGTCGTTATGGAGCGGCGTAAGGAGATAGGGCTGAAGAAGGCGATAGGCGCGGACAACCGCGGCATCGCGGCGGAGTTCCTGGGCGAGGGGATGCTGCTCGGAGCGCTGGGCGGGTTGCTAGGGACGGGCATGGGTTACTTCTTCGCCCAGGCGGTCAGCGTGAACGTCTTCGGGCGCGGCGTGGTCCTGGACTGGAAGCTCGCGCCGGCGACCGTCCTGGTCTCCGTCGCCGTCACCGCCGCGTCGTGCCTGTGGCCCGTCAGGCGGGCCACCGATGTCGAGCCCGCGCTTGTCCTGCGCGGGGAATAGGGAGAGGGATTTTTAAGAACATGAACATACTCGAATTGAAGAACATCTCCATGATATACGGACAGGTCAAGGCGCTCTATGACGTGAGCCTGTCCGTCGAACAGGGCGAGTGGCTAGCCATAATGGGACCGTCCGGCTCGGGCAAGACGACCATGATGAACATCATCGGCTGCATGGACAAGCCGACGAACGGCTCCGTCCTCCTGGACGGTGAGGAGCTGTCGCGTCTCTCCCCCGCCGAGCTGACCGCCATACGGCGCGACAAGATCGGCCTGATCTTTCAGCAGTTCCACCTGATCAGCTACCTGACGGCGCTCGAGAACGTAATGGTGGCGCAGTACTACCACAGCATGATAGACGAGGCGGAGGCCCTCTCCGCTCTGGAGCGCGTCGGACTCAAGGACAGGGCGAAGCACCTCCCCCGCCAGCTCTCCGGCGGCGAGCAACAGAGGGTATGCATAGCGCGGGCACTGATCAACTACCCGAGGCTGATACTGGCGGACGAGCCAACGGGCAACCTGGACGAGACCAACGAGCGCATCGTGATGGAGATCCTCCGCAAGCTGCACGAAGGCGGAAGCACGATAATAGTGGTCACCCACGACCCGGAGGTGGCGGTCGAGGCGGACAGGACGGTGTACCTCGAGCACGGCAGAATAGCCAACGTCATCTGCCGCGTGGGCGGCGCTGAGCACGTCGAGGAGCCGATGTTCTCGACAACTTGCTGTCCATAACGGTATGGGACGGGCTGGCATTGACGACGCCAAGTTCATGATGATGGCCCTCGACGAGGCCAGGGCCGCTCTGTCGCGCGGCGAGATCCCGGTCGGCGCGGTGGTGGTTCTGGATGGCGCGGTGATAGGCAGGGGGGGCAACGGGCGCGCGGTCTGCTCGCTGCCGTTCGCTCACGCGGAGATGTCCGCGCTCGAGGAGGCCGGGAGGAGCATCGGAGCGTGGCGGTTCGACAATTGCACACTCTACGTCACTCTGGAACCCTGCCCGATGTGCGCCGGAGCCATCGTCCAGACCAGGGTGAGGCGCGTGGTCTACGGCGCGTCAGACCCGAAGGCGGGCGCGGCGGGCACGCTCTACGACATTCCGCGCGACCCGCGAATGCCCCATAGGTGCGAGGTCCGCTCAGGACTGATGGCCCTCGAGTCGACGGAGTTGCTGCGAAAATTTTTCAGCGAGCGCCGGAGAAAGCGGTAGGCGCGTACCGGCTGAGTTTACACGCCCTATCTATAGGTGCGCGGAACCTTTCACGGACTCGACGGCGCTCTTGTCGATCTCGATGAGCTCGCGCCGAGGTCCAGTGGCCATCAGTATCGAGTCCCGCCTTACCTCCAGCACCGTACCCCGTATGCCGGCGGCATAGACGACGCTCCCCTCTCCTATCGACGCCAGCATCGACTCAAATCGCTTCTGTTCCAGCCTGCGCGGCCTGATCACCGCGAAGTTGAGAAAAAAAACGAAACCAAGCATCGTTATCAGGGTGACGAACTGCATCACCGGACTCCCCCTTTTGAAAATCATTGATATCAGGATCGGAACGGATCACGCGGGCCGCGCGGCTTGCCGCCGCTGTCTATTCCGAGGACGGACCAGCGGGCGACCTCGATCTCCGTCCCGGCAGTCCCCACCTTCAGCAGGACTACGTCACCGTCCACCGAGGTTATGACCCCGTGGAGCCCTGATTGGGTGAAGATCCTGTCCCCGACCTCGAGCGACTCCCGCATGGACTCTCTGGCGCGCTTCGCCCGGGACTCCGGGAGGATGAAGCCGAAAAACAGGACGAGCAACAGTATGACGAGTGTTACGGCGTAAACCCCCGTGGTCCCGCCAAAGCCCCCGGCGTTCACGGCTGTCCCCCCATTCTCCCCAGCGCGCCAAGCGCGTGGCCGATGGCGTCGCCGAGGTGCCCGGAGTCCGCCAGGTACCGCAGCACCGTGTATCTCTTTTCAGTCCCTGAGCAGCGCCGTATCATGCCCTCCGCGTCCGCGCCGCGAACACCGCTGAGATAATCCTTGGGGCGATAGCCTATGCCGGAGGCGACGAGCAGATCCCTCACGCGGAGCGGCGGCAGGAGATATCCCCGCAGCTCGCTCTCTATGGGCGCGAGTTCGGAGGGCCTCAGCACGTCCAGCAGGTACTCGTAGAGCAGCGTAGATATGAGCGTGCCAAACCCCACGGACGCGCCGTGCGAGACGCGCGGGCCGAGCTCCGCCGCGGACTCGGCCATGAAGTGAGAGAATATGTGCTCGCTCCCTGAGACCGGGCGGGTGTCGTTTGCCAGCGCCATGCCGATGCCGGACAGCAGAAGCGCGTCGGTCAGATCTCCTATCGCCTTCGCCTCACGCGAGACGATCCCGCTCAGTTGGCGGATGCACCGCATGGAGCTGTCGTCCATGAGAGCCGCCGTCATGCCGCAGAATCTCTCGCCGGTGACGTGGCGGGATAAGACCCAGTCCGGCAGGGATGTTCTCTTCCCCAGCATGT
>JAISZL010000031.1 GCA_031269245.1 Synergistaceae bacterium
ATTAAGAAACGCATCGCACCTTAACAATCGGAGTTTGTAGTGAGGAATCCGGTGAGAATCCGGAACGGCCCCGCCACTGTGATCGGGACGAAACCGCGTGCGAAAGCGAGCCACTGCCATTGGGAGGCCAATGGCGGGAAGGCGCGGGAGTAGGATGAACGTAAGTCAGGACACTCGTAGGAATACGTGCGAAGGGCGCGGAATGTCCGACTGGTTTACCCCGATTTATAGGATACGCCGTCAAGACATTTTTAGAAGACCTTCGCGCGAGCGGGGGTCTTCTTTCTTTTTGTTTCGCGTCAGGTCAATCAGCGGTCTAACGCAGGGCATCAGCATGACGCGCGGCGTCGGCGCTGTTGGCTTGCGCGCTTCGAACGAACGAGGCAAAGGGGGGCGAGAATAGTGGTTTTTACTGATGTGCTCCAAAACGAGACAGTACAATCGTCGGCAGGCAGGCAGGCAGGCAGGCAGGCAGGCAGGCAGGCAGGCAGGCAGGCAGGCAGGCAGGCAGGCAGGATCTCCATTCTCAAAAAAACCCTCTGAACATCCCAGGGCGAGAGCCCCCGGGCGTTTCATCCCTTTCGTGGACTGTTCCAACCCTAGAGGCAATCGGCAACTCGAAATTTCAATGATGCGCGGTTATTCGCCGGCGCGCGGCGGTATCGCCGCGTGCCCGGCTGCGTTTGCGTAAAAATTTTTTACTGTGGAGGAATGTCATTGTGAAGAGACGATTCAAGATCCCGCTGCTCATCTTTTTACCGCTGGTTCTGGCGCTGATGTTCACCGCGGCGGACATCGCGGCGGCGTACGGGCCGAGCCAGGTGCCGTGGAGCACGGCCAAAACCGACTGGATAGACAAGTCCACCGGCAACACGCAGTACGACCCCTACATAATATCCACGGCGGATGAGCTCGCCGGGCTGGCTAAGCTCTGCCACGAGGGAAACGACTTCAAGTACAAGCACTTCGCCCTGGCGGGCGACATCGACCTCGGCGGCAGGGAGTGGTTCTCCATCGGCTGGTTCGACTCGTACACTTACAGCTGGTTCAGGGCCTTCAACGGCACGTTCGACGGGCGCGGTTACGCCATAACCGGCCTCAATTCGAGCATGGGGCGCTTCGGCGACCTGTTCGGCTACATCGGGCCCTCCGCGACCGTTAAGAACCTCGTCGCGGAGGGGCGCTCGACCGGGAGCGGCGTCAGCTCCGACGGGGCCGCGATATTGACGGCGTGGCTCGACGGCAGGGTGGAGAACTGCGTCGTGTCGGGAGAGGCCGGGGACGCTGGGGGCGGCAGGGGCTTCGTCGGCCTTGTGGCCTCGCTCTCGGCCACTGGGTCCATCCGCAACGTCCTCACATACGGTGTCGTCGACGCGAGCGGGTCGACGAGCTACTGCTACGGCGGGGGCATCATCGGCTACGCCTACGCCGGCGGCGTAAATATAGAGAACTGCGTCGTATACGCGGACGCGATCAAGGGAGGGATGGACGCGGGAGGCATCATCGGGGGAAACCTCGGATTGACCAGGAACACCCACAACAACGTCTCGCTCGCCGGGTACATGAGCGGGGAATTCGTCGGGGGCGTCACCGGCCTTGGCCCATACGGCGAGAACAACTACTGGCTCAAGGAGCCGGGCAACGAGAACCAGCCGCTCTACGCCGAGTCATACTTTGGAGGGGACGAGGGAGACAGCTCCGGGCGCGTGGAGAGGGTCTCCGACATGCCGGTCGTGGCCGCTGCCCCCATGAAACCCCTCGTTGTACGGGTGGGCTCCCAAACCAACGCCGCCGCGTTCCTGCACCCCTCGGGGGGAGACAGGAGTGGTCTGTCTCTCGTGTGGACCAGCTCCAACGCCGCCTCCGCCGCCGTCTCCGGGAGCGCCGAGTCCGCCGTCGTGACGGGCATGGCGCCCGGCACGGCGACAGTCACCCTGACGATGACGAACCCGTCCTGGAAGAGTAGTAATAAAGAAGCCAAGGTAACCGTCTCCTTCCCGGTGACGGTCATGGCCGCGGGCGACGGGCCGCTCGGCCTGAGTGCGTACCAGGGCAACAAGAGAATCGCGCTCGGCTGGGACGCCCAGGCGGGGGCGACGAAATACCGCGTGAGGGTGGGCGGCGAGCCGTGGATCGACGTGCCGCCGGACAGGACGGACTACATGTTTATCGGCCTAGAGAACGGCATCGCGTACACGTTCAGCCTGGAGGCCGTCTTTGCGGGCTCGACGGCCAGCGACTCCGTCACCGTGTCTCCCTCCACCGCCACGGAGCAGATACCGCCGTCGGCCCCGATGGGGCTCGCGGCGACGCCGGGCGACCGCTCCGCCTCCGTCTCGTGGAGCGCGCCTGAGGACGACGGAGGCAGTGCCGTCACCGGGTACGAGGTCTCGTCCGGCGGGGCCGAGTGGACCCCGGTCGATGGCGGCGCGGTGAGCCACACGTTCACCGGCCTCTATCTCGGCAGGGAGTACGAGCTCAGCGTCCGTGCCGTCAACGCGGCGGGGCCAGGCACGGCTGCCGCTGTTAAGGTGACGCTGAGTTCCAGCGCGTCCGTCAGCGCGGAGGATGCCGCTCCCGAGGGCGAGAGCTGGAGCTCATGGCTCGCCGGGGAGCTCGGCTTGGCGGAGGGCTCGCTCAAAGTCTCCGATGAGGGGTATCTCGTGATCGATGAGGAGAGCGCGATCTACATAGCGCGCGCCGCCGCTCTGCCGGTGAGTATCGACGAGTTCTCGGTCACCCCGCTTCCCGTCGTGGAGAAGAGAGTCGAGGAGGGTGACGCCCTCGCCGCCTTCTATTTCAACGTCAAAGGCGGCGCGCTGCTCGCGGATCGCCCCTCGGACGTGCTGGTGATGAAGGTGCTGGGCGAGGGGGGCGAAAGCGCGGGCGAGCTGTTCACCCATGCCCCGTCGCGCTCAGAGTTCGGCGACAAGCGCTTCACGGTGCTCAAGAGGGGCGCTGTGTTCGCTGGAGAGATCGATCCCGATGAGGAGTATGTCCTGGCGCTCTTCGTGGAGGACGGAGGCGCTTTTGATCTCCAGGCTGAAGACGGATGGGTGGTCGACCCGGCGGTGATATTGAAGGAAAAAACCGAAACCGGGGAAGACACTGAGCCGGAAGACACTGAACCGGGTGGCGGAGGAGGCTGCGGCGCGCTCGGTTTCGCGGCGCTCGCGGTCATCGTCCCGGCGGTCTTGACGGCGGGGAGGAAAGGGAAGGGAGGGATTCAGTGAGACGAATGATTATTGATTATCGTATCGCGCGTCAATGTGGAACCAAAAATAGCGTATTCCTGATGAGCGGCTCTTTAGAGGAGCGTAATGATGGAAAGGAGTAATTTATTATGGCAATAACGAGTCAACTGGCATTCGGAGCTTATTCCTACACGGCGGCGGCCACTGGGACCGGAGAGGTCGGGCGCGTCGATTACGACAGTGCGCTGGGGACGCTCGCGCATTTCGTGAGAGATCCGAATCTCGCGGACACCGCGGACGGGAACATCGCGAATTTGACGCCGGACCCGAAGGTGTTCTGGTTCGAGAACGACGCAGTACAGAGCGACAAGGGACGTTTGATGGTGACACAGACGTATTACACCGCCGGCCCGGCGTACACTCCGGCCGCGAGCCTGTTCAGCGTCTACAACGCGGCCACTCTGGGGCTGATATGGCCGAACGCTCCGATATCGCTTAACAACGGCATAGTCAACGTCTACAACATAGTCACCCTGACGGTTAGCGGGGTTGAGTACATCTATGGCATCGACTACGACAACCACTTTATCTTCCGGATTCAGATAACCGTCGCCGCTTCCCCGCCGTCCGAGACCTACACGCTGACGGACGAGTCGTACTCCTACTCCGACAACGATGAAAACACATATACCCACGGCGTGGACATAGCGACGGACGGCACGAACATATACGCCCTGTTCATCAACACCAGTGGACAGTACGGCGGGCCGTATGCCAACAGCACCATCGTGAGGCTTGATTCGAGCCTTTCGTCCTCCACCGCGGTGGTGAACGGCAACCTCGCCAGGAATGCCCTCAACCTCAAGCTGTGGGTGAGCGGCGGCGAGAGCCCCGTCTCGTACTTCTACCTCCCGGCGATCGGAGGCGAGCAGCATTACCCACCCACGACCATACCAACGTACAACACCGGCTCCAAGATCCAGCGCATACCGATAAACTTCACCTCGTCGACCGCGCCGGAAGACTTGCTCATCAACGCGGCCAACGGGACTAGCGACACCGGCGATGGCGACCCTGACATCCCTGGCGGCGGCGACAACACGTCCGACTACTACGACATAGCCTTCAACGCGGACGGCTCGAAGGTGTTCATCCTCAAGGGCCTGTACACCAGCAGCACCAGCTTCACGTGGCGGCTATACCTGACGAACATGGCCGCAATCAATGCGCTCAATAGTGACACTCCGCCCTCCACGGCGAAATTGATAAACGATGTCGTCACCCTTCAGTACTTCGACACAACCATCACCAGCGGCTACGTGTGGGCGCTGTACTTCAACACGGCGGACAACAACGTCTGGTTCGTCCGGGGCAACGATATAGTCATATGCGACCACGCGGGGGGGCCAAGTTCTGTCCTTGAGATAGTTGCCGGCCCGATAGGCATGGGAGCCACTCCGGCCTCGAACTTGGCGCCAAGCGTCTTCAACATCAACGGCGCGGCCATATACGGCCTCGTGGGCACTGTCAAGGGAGCGGCGCACCCCCTGGGGCGCGCCGCGCAGCAGGCTGCCGCCCGGACCGCCGCGGCGGAGGGCGAGGGCGAGGAGGAGCGGTAACGCCGCGCTCACTTCGCCGTATACGGCGGGAATCGTGACGGACGTTTGAACGGTTGAGTTGAACTGAACGCTCAAAATCAGCCCCTCGCCCCGGCCGCAGGGCATGGGCGAGGGGCTTTTAGTTTGAGAAAAGGAGTGTGTCGCGTAAATGTTTTCTCGCATGAAACTGGCTAAAACGGTCCCCCTGCTCTTTTTATTCATGATATCAGCACTCTCCGCGGCGTCCGCTGATACCCGGCCGGACGTGTCGTGGTACACGGCGAACCCGGAGGCCGACGAGTTTTACATAGATGACGAGGCCGGCCTCTTCGGCCTCTGGGTACTGATGAGCGACGCCGTAGGCGATTACATCGCGG
>JAISZL010000005.1 GCA_031269245.1 Synergistaceae bacterium
TGCGCATATCACCTCCCGGACGATCCAGAGGTGCTCGAACGGATAATATTGGATGCCAACCCGGCCTATCGGATCGTTCACAAACCCAAGATACTGTTCGCCCGCGTATAGCAAAATCGCGGCACACCTCATTCATATCGTCGCTGGCCCGTTCAATTTACATCGACCCATTTCCCCTCGGCGGCGGACCTCGCGACGGATTCTATGAACCTCATTCTCTCCGCCTCGTCCTCCGCGGTCGCGAACTCGCATTCCCCGCCGCCCGCATCTGATTTGAACAAATCCAGCGAGTCGGCGATATCCGCGTACAAATTCGCGAAGCCCTCGAGATACCCCGCCGGATGCCCCGCCTTGAAGCGATTGTACCGCGCTCCGTTGGCGATGCCCAATCGCTGCCCCCTGTCGAGCGTTTTTTTCGTGCCGTCCGGCGACGCCAGCGAGACCCGCTCCGGGTTCTCCTGAACCCACTCGGCGGATCCGAGAGAACCATATATGCGCACGCTCATCCCGTTTCGATACCCCAGCGCCGACTTGCTCACCCAGTACGACCCATTGACTCCCCCCGAATACTCGGCCAGGCACTTTACGTCGTCGATGACCCCAGGGAAATTCCCAAAGCTGTTCTGGCACGCCGAGACCTTCAACGCGCGCTCCCCCAACAGATAGCCGATCATGTGATGGAGGTGCGTCAGCAGGTCCAGGGATACAAGGGATGGGGATTTTTCGTCCAAGCGCCACGGCTGAGGCTTCACGCCCTGTCTTATGCAGCTCTCCTGGGGCATCTCGGCGACGAAGTTTTTTATCTCGCCCAGCCGGCCGGCCGCTATCATTCCGCGAAGCTCGCGCACCATCGGGTAACCGGTATAGTTGTAAGTAACGGCCAGAAAATGCCGCCCTGACGAACAAATGTCCTTAAGCCCCGTCGCCTCTCGCATGTTCATGCACAAGGGCTTGTCGCATATCACTTGGTGGCCGGACATCAGCGCGGCCGACACCGCGCCGAAGTGTCCAGGGGTCGGAAGCAGTACGGCTACGGCGTCGAGATTGGCCCTCTCCCTCTCCAGCATCTCCTCCCAACCGCGGTACAGCCTGTCGCCGCTTACCCGGTACAGCTCTGCCGAGCCGCGGTTCACCTCGTCCCGGCTGGAGAAACAACCGGCCACCAGCGCGAAACGCCCATCCATCCTGGACGCGGCGAAGTGCGAATAGCCTATGGCCGAGGAGATGCCCCCTCCTATAAAACCTATTTTAAACGGTTCGCGCCGCACTTCGGTCAACCTTCCTCAGCGGGACGCTCGGAAAAAATCGACGCGAGCTCCCTCCTCATTACTTTGTTCATCGCATTCCTCGGAAGCTCGTCAACTATGAAATACTTCCTCGGAATCTGATAGTCAGCGAGTTTATCGAGGCAGTGGAACTTCAGCTCCTTGAGCGACACGCACCCCGGGGATTGCGGAACTACGGCAATCGCGGCGACCTCTCCGAGCCTGCCGTCAGGAAGGCCGAACGCCGCGCACTCCTTCACCGCTCCGAGCGACATCACCGCCTCCTCTATGTCGGAGGGGTACACTTTTATCGCGCCCGTCACGATCATCTCCTTTACGCGCCCCGCGTAATACAGGAAACCGTCCTCATCCATGTAGCCGATGTCCCCGGTTCTGAAATATCCGTCCCGCATCGCCTCACTCGTCCTCTCCGGCTGTTTGTAGTACCCTCCGAACAGGAACGGGGTACGGCACTGTATCTCTCCCCTCTCGAACGCGGCCGCCAGAGCGCCGTCCTCTTTAATTATGCGCACATCGACGCGGGGTATTGGCCGCCCCACGGAGCGGATGCGGCGGAAATCTCTCGTAATATTCAGGTCGCTTATGAACGAAACCTCCGACGCCCCGTAGTTCTCGTGTACCTCGCAGCGCAGCTTGGAGAGCAGTTCGGACTTCACCTCGGGCGGCATGGGAGCCGACGACGACGCGACGCACCGCAGGGACGATATGCAAGGGCTGCCGCCCTCCGGTAAAATTTGGGCCACCTGCGCCAACTGCGACGAAACCGCTATCGTGAAGGTCACTTCGCGCTCGCGCACCGCGTCGAGCCATATTTGAGGCGTGAACCTCGATAGAAGCACGGACGAGCCGCCGAGCAGCAAAGGTATGAGCACGAGCCTCTCAGCCAGCGAGTGATAAAGCGGCGCGGCCGCCATAACTATGTCACCGCCGCTGATGCCGTATATCTCGGCGGCGGAGACGACTCGATCAAATTTTGTCCTCTGCGTGAACACTATCGGCTTCGGCGAACCTGTGGAGCCCGAGGTCATCGTCAGTATGTACGGTTCGTCCCCGGTCACCAGCTGAGGCGGGATATATCCGTCATCGGCCCCGTTGAGCATATGGGACAACGATATCCCCGCCGTCCCCTCCCCCACCCGAAGCAAGGCCCCTCCAGCTTCACCGCGAATATCACCCGCTTCGGCGAAAAACGAGCCGCCGGCGATTATGTGCTTCACATCGGCCGCCCTGAAAGCCCGCTTTATCGCGTCGCGCGGGAGATTGGGGCTGAGCGGCGCAATAGCCGCTCCAACGTTCGAAGCGGCTAGCAGTATCGCCGCGAACTCGATGCTGTTTTCGAGCAGTATCCCTATGTGATCCCTGTGCTTCACCCCGATGTCGAGAAAGACATGGGACAGCCTGTTCACAAATTTTAACAACTCCCCGTATGTTATCTCCCTGCCCTCGTTCCAAATCGCCGCCCTATCCGGGTGTTTTTCAGCGTTGCCAGAGAAAATCCGCGCCAGCACCGATATCCCCCTCTCTGAAATCAACCTCCTCAAACACGGCAAAAACTACTTTCCCCCGATGATTGTTTTCCCCTCTCCGTCAAATCCGGTAATCGTGTGACAATTCGTCATTGATTTTGCCGGAATGCCGGCCACGCAACCGCCCGGCGGCACGTCGGAGACGACGACCGCTCCGGCGGCCACGAGGCACCTCTCCCCTATCCTCACACCCTGAATTATCGTAGCGCCGCTGCCTATGTGCGTACCGCCTCCGATCTCGACGGAACCGGACAGGGTGACGCCGGGAGCGATGTGGGAGTGCGCGCCGATCACGCAGTCATGATTGACTGACGCCATCGAATTTATGATGACGTCGTCTCCTATTTCACACCCGCCCTGAACCGCCGCGCCCGGCATCAGCTGAACCCCCTCGCCGAGAGCGGCGCGGGAGGATATATGTGAGAAGCCGGATATAACGCCGCTGAAGGAAAATCCGGCTCCCTTGAACAGTTCAAAGATCTCCCGGCGTCTCGCCGTATCCCTCGTCGACCCTATGCCGTTGACGAGGCTTATCTCTCCCGGAGGAGTATATTCTTCCAAAAGACCGTCGCCGCCCAGGACGGGGAGGCCGTAAATAGACGTGCCCCAGGCGCTCTCGTCCTCGTCTATAAAACCGAGCAGGACGTACCTTCGAGGTTGGTCCAGCAGTATGTCGGCAAGCGCTCTGGCGTGCCCGCCGCAGCCGATAATCAAAATTTTTCGAACTTTCATGTCAATCCATAGTCGTCCTTCACCGACCGGAACGAGTCCTCATCCCTGTCGAGCGGAATCAAGCCGGTTCTCATCTCCGCGCACGCGCCCCCTGCCGCTCTCCCTATGCGTCTGTCCCCCCCCCCCCCCGTGATCAAGGCGACGCGTCAGCAACAACAGCTCCGATATCGTTCTCATGTGTTATCACCCATCCGTGTCAAAGAATTTTGTCTCCGCGGGGAATCTCGTTCGGCAGGACTGGCGTGGAGAAAGCGCTTCCGCGTCATATCCGCCGCCTATTTATTCGCGCTGACCATGAAGTAGGAGACAACCACTTCCCCGCCTCGCTCCGTGCGCGTAAGCGTGTCTATAGAAAGGTCCTTGAAACCCGCATCGGTGCAAAGCCTCACCACTTCTTCCCTTGTGAAAAAATGCACCGTGCCAAGATTGCTTAAGGGCCCTTTGCCGATATTGTCATAAGTGCCAGTTTCGATTTCCTTGCCATCTCCAAACCCTGTAGCCTCATAGCTGAACAACCCAGTCGAGAACAGTGTGCCATTTGTTTTCAACACCCTGTATGTTTCGGAGAGGATCATCGCGACGGCATTAACCGTATTTGCGCTTATAGCGGCAGAGTCGATTACGACGTCAAAAAAACCATCGCCGTATTTCAATTCGGCGAGGTCGCTCACAGCGACGTTTGCCCTCAAGCCCAGCTCATCCAAATAAGAGAGGTTCTTTCGCACAGCCGCCGCCGAGCCGTCGACGGCATAGACATCAAAGCCCTCACGTGCCAGATACCACGTATTGGAACCCGCTCCACACCCCAAATCCAGTATTTTTATGGATGACCTATCTTTCGAGTAATAATTCCTGGCGACAAACCGAACTACATCTTCGGACGGATACCTGCCCCATCGCGCGTTTTTGTGCACATTCTCCCATATGTCATTGAATGTTTTAGCCACTTTGACTCCTCCTTAAATTTTTGAAAGTGATGTTCACATGCCATTATATGCTAAAAAAATCGCGGACGAAGCGCCGGTTCTTCTCCTCCATTCCTCAATTAGGTAGCTATAAACTTTCTCGTTTAACACTCGTTTGCCTATGTAAAAATCCCGGAAATCCCTCGAAAACTGTTTCTTGAAAACGAACAAACTATCCGACGGCTCGTTCGTCCTCCCGCCTCCGAGATGTAAAAAGCTATATCCTTTGCCACGGGCGATTTTTACAGCCTCCCAGATCGTATTATGCCCTACGCAGACGCCAGAAAAGGCTTTATCCCTGCCGTACAGATGATAATGACAATACATGCCATGCCCTATGAAAATTCCGGAAGCCGCTACTTGCTCGTCCAAAATGACGTTCACTACGTTAAATCCCTTGATTTTTCCTAAGTGGGCAAAGTACTCGCTGCTGAAGTAATAATACTCGCTCGCGTTGTTATCCCTCATGGTGCTCTCATATAATTTGGAGAAAACGTCAACGTCATAGTCATATGAAACGCGCGGAGAAGCCTTGTAGGCTTTTCTTATCGCTCTTCGCCCTCTCCCGTCCACTTGTCGCGCGAAAATCGCGTCCTCTTCCTCCCTCACGTCAATGACTACAGTCGTTCTGTTCTTCTCCACCTGGATCTGTTCAATAAATCCTCCGTGATTGCGGAGCAACGGGTGAAACCTTACGAATTCCGCTACTATCGCGCTGGATTTCGCGTAATCCAGAAAAGCCGACTCGAACCCCTCCCAAAAGGAACGCGACTCGCTCGTCGCCGTGGGGCCGCCATAGCCATACGCCGTTTGGATGTCGTAATACTCCCCCTCGAGTGGGTAACCCCTTATGCGCTTTTTCATGAAAGGATATATACCTACCCCCCCCCCCGTCTCATATACGAAAAGACATGCTTCCCCCTCTCCATTCAGCTCGTGCAGGCGATAGTAATCTGACATATAGTATATATCCCGCTTGCTCTCTGGCAATTCGCGTACCCATCGATCCCACGCATCGTCGTTGGTCCCGAGTATTTTACGCAAGCATACATCTCCTCATTCGTTATCGCGAATAAAAATACGCTATAGCTGGTCATCCGCGCTGTAATCCCTGTCGGCGGAATGCCCCAAATACTCCCAAAACCTAGCAGGTGATAACCCCGTCCCCGGTCTCTTCGCGCCAAGGTTTTGCGCCGTAAACAACTCGCCCTTCTTTATATCCCGCAGCGCCGTCAGGCTCTTCCTGGCCACATCCCTGTTCGGCGCCTCGGACGGCGCCGCGAACTTCTCGTATCCCCCAAGCGCAAGCTCTATAGCTCGAACGCCAGAAACGAGCGCCATCAGCTCCTCTGGGTCGGCGGATGCCCTGTGATCCGGCCCCGGCAGGTTTTTGCCGAGCGTGAAGTGCTTCTCTATGACCGAGGCTCCCCTTGCGGCGGCGGCAACCGACACAGCTATCCCCCCCGTGTGGTCGGAGTAGCCCACCGGCAGGCCGAACTCGTCCGCCAGAAGGTCCATCGCCCTCAAGTTTACGTCCTCGTATGGCGTCGGGTACTGCGTCGTGCAGTGGAGGAGTGTCAGATTTTTTTCAAGATGGCCGCGGCCCTCCTCCGACGAGAATATTTTCTCGGCTTCCGCGCCGCTCGGAGTGACGAGGGGCGCGAGCGCCCCCAGGAGGTAGACCCCCATCGCCGCCCTGACCTCGTCCAACGTCGACATGCCCGTCGACATTATCACCGGCTTTCCGGTCGAGCCAATATGGCGCAGCAGCGGCCAGTTCGTTATCTCGCCTGACGGTATTTTGAGGCGCTCAAGCCCCAGGGACACGAGCAAGTCGACGCTCTCCGAGTCGAACGGCGTAGAAAAAAATTCTATGCCGCGCCTGCGGCAGCGTTCTATTATCGCCCTGTGGGCAGACTCCGACAGCTCATATCTTCGGATCATGTCGAGCTGCGACTCGCCCGTACCCGTCGCCGCACTCTGATACTCCGCCTTGGCAGCGTTTTTGCAGACCACCATCTCCGGCTTGAATGTCTGAAACTTTATGGTATCCGCTCCGCACTCAGCGGCAACGTCCACCATCTCCAGCGCCATATCGAGGGAGCCGTTGTGGTTCACCCCGGCCTCCGCGATTATCAACACACCTCCCGCGTCCGTCTTCGATCCGCCGTTCACCACACCGACCATCCTCCATCCACGACTATATTCTGCCCCGTCACGTAGGCGGAGAGGTCGCTCGCGAGAAAGACCGCCGCGCCCTTCATATCCTCCTCGCGCGCCATGCGGCGCATCGGGGTGCGGGCCGCGTATCTGTCGATGAACGGCCTCGGCTGCCCTCGCTCCACCCCGCCGGGTGTTATGGCGTTGACCCGGACGCGCGGGGCGAGCACGGTCGACAGCCACCTCGTGAACTGAAGCAGGCCGGCCTTCGACGCGGCGTAGGCGGCTGGGTTGTGCATGTCCGTACCCTCGTATATGGAGAGGTCCGGCGCGCACACCCCATAAATAGACGAGAGGTTGATTATGCTGCCGTGCCCCGACTCGGAGAGCATGGACGCAAGCGAGCGGGAGAGGACAAAGGGCGCTGTCAGGTTGACCTCGACCGCCCTGCGCCACGTCTCCGCGCTCTGCTCCGCGAACGGGGCGTTCCATCCCTCCAGACTGGCCGTCCCCACAAACGCGGCGCAGTTGACCAGGATGTCGAGCCGGCCGCTTATCTTCTCGATCTCCGCGACGATGCCGCGGTCGTCCATGCGCTCCAAGTCGGCTATCACCGACCGGACCGACACGCCGCGCGACCTCGATATCTCTCGCTCCGACTCGCGGCACGATTCCTCGTCCCTGTCGAGCAGGATCAAGCCGGCCCCCATCTCCGCCAACGCGTCCCCTATCGCTCTCCCTATGTGCCCTCCAGCGCCGGTGACCAGGGCGACGCGACGCGCCAGCGACGACAGCTCCGATATCGTCCTCATGTGCCTTCACCCATCCATGTCAAAGAATTTTTTGAGCCCGCTCCTCAGTCCGGCGCCCCGCAAAATATCTATCGTCCGCATCGGGTTCGCGGCGTCGCAGTAAGGGTTCACCGCATCGCGCACGATCTCGGTGAACTCCGGGGAGAGGGCTTTTCTGATGGCGGAAGATATCGCGGATCTCTCAGCCTCACAGTCTATGACCGACGCCGCGCGCATCCTCCCCCTCTGCCTGTCGCCTATGTTGACGGTCGGTATCTTAAACGTGGGCGCCTCGATGATCCCGCTCGACGAATTTCCTATGACGACGCTGAAGTGCGCGAGGCAGCCGAAATAGCGCGCCGTGCCCAGCGATATGAAGGCCGCCGCGCGGCCTCTCCCGCGCGACACGCGGCTCTCTATCATGCCGATTATCGTCCTTCCGTCCGCGTCGGAGTTGGGGTACGTGAAGACGATCCTCGCGCCCGGAAACATGTCGAGCGCGGCCAGCGTCTCCGAGAATCCCTCCGCCGCGCCCTCGCCCAGCGTCGCGGGGTGGTATGTGACCAGAAAGTTTATGTCGCCTAGTTTGAAATCTAGGGCCGCCTCCAGCTCGCCCCTCGACATCACGCGCTCGCGCTCCAGATACTCCAGCAGGGGGCTTTTACCGCAGAACACGCTGCCCGGGTCCTCGCCCAGCTGGATCACCCTCCCGCGGTACGTCTCGTTCGCAACGACGTGGAGGCTCGCCATCTTGGTGATCATGTGCCTGATCGCCTCGTCGACCGCGCCCTCCGTGACCTCCCCGCCCCCGATGTGGACGACAGGGATGCGCGCGACGTAAGCCGCCTCGGCCGCGGCCAGCGTCTCGTATCTGTCGCCGAGCACGACGACCGCGTCCGGCCTCAGCCGATCGAAGGCGTCCGCGAACCCTATGACCCCCAGCCCGAGCGACTTGGCTATCCCGACGGGGGTGTCGCTGGACAGCACGGACTCAACGCGCGCGTCTATAACGAACCCGTCCCGCTCTATCTCCTTGTATGTTAGGCCAAACTCAGGCGACAGGTGCATCCCCGTCACGGCGAGCCGCAGATCGAAATCAGGCGCCGAATCCAGGTCGCGGATGAGCTGGCGCAACAGGCCGTACTCCGCCCTCGTCCCGGTTACGACGCATATTTTCCTCTTCTCCAAATCCCTTCACTCTCGCAAATGCCGCAGAATTCATGACGCTTCTTTAAATCGGAATCACATCAATTTGCTGTAGTCGCTCCACTGGCCAATGTCGACCCATTTCCTGTGGGCGGGGAACACGCCTATCCTCAAACCGTCGCCGCCGGCCCTTCTGATGAGGTCGGTCATGTGGTATAGCCCGCCCTCCGCGCCGCCCAGATCGATGAGATCGAGGCACTGGGGCTCTATTATGTAGATTCCGGCGTTTACCACGAAGTGATAGTCCGGTTTTTCGTCGATATCGGCGAACTCGCCGTCCTCGATCTTTATCACTCCGTAGGGCACGTTGATGTTCTTCAGCACCCCGATCACGGTTATGGCGTTCCCCTGCCTGACGTGCTCCCTGTAAGCGGAGCGATAGCTCATATCGACCAGTATATCACAGTTAGTGAGAAAAAACGTCTCGGTCAGCACGTCCCTCATCAGGGACAGGCTGCCGGCCGTGCCCATGAAGGAGTCCTCCTCCACGTAGCTGACATTGTACCGCGTGTTCGGGTTTTCGCTGAAATAGCTCTTGATGTAATCCTTCTTGTAGTTGACCGATATCACGAAGTTCCTGTAGCCCTGCGCGTGAAATGAGTCCATTATGTGCTCGATGATCGGGCGGTCGCCCAGCGGCAGCAGCGGTTTCGGCACGACCCTCGTTATCGGGTCGAGGCGCGAGCCCTTGCCGCCGGCCATGACGACGACCTTGCGCTTGTTCAGGCGCGCGTCAGACCTGGCCAGGGCGTCCTCTATCAGCATTATGTCGGTCACCCGGCCGTCGTCGTCCACGATTGGGATCCTCCTTATGCCGTAATCCTCGAAGAACCCCAGCGCCGCGTCGTCGTCGCGGGACCTGAGGGATTTATAATTTCTGTTGCATACCATCTCTATCGCGTTCGAAAAAGGGATCCCCGACGATATCGCATGTCTTATGTCGCCGTCGGTGACGGTCCCCATCATGCGCCCGTCCTCGCCGACTACCAGCAGGATATACGAGTTCAGCTCGTTGAGCCGCTGTATGCCCTGAAGGAACGTATCCTTCCTGTATATGCTTATAGACTCCACAAATTCCTTGCCGCTCAAGGAACATGTCACGCGCATCACGCCTTCCGCGGTGAGGTCAAGGGCGCTCAAGCCCCCTTGCCGGGTTTGGGGCGGAGATCCGAGGTCCCGCGCCGCTCCATGATGAACTCCGCGAAGTCGAAGTCGAGCTGCGTGTCTATGTCGAGCGCCCTCTCCGCTGGGATTATTATCGACCTCACGTCCGGCTCGCGATTCGGGCCGCCATCCATGATGAAGCCGGTCCGCGAGGCGTAGACGACCGTTGTCTGATCGTACACCAGAGGGGCATCCTGCCTCCTGTGTATCCCCTCCGGGAGACGGGCGAAAACGCGGGAGCGGCCATCCTCGTCCCTCGTCACCATGTTGAAATACGGGTTGCGCGACGCCGGGGTCACGCTGATCACCTGGTCGGCGGACGTGCGCGCCAGCATGTCGAGCGCCGCGTCGATGTCCTCGGGAGACCTCAGCGGGGACGTAGCGGGGGCGACGACCATTATCTCCGGCAGGCGCCCCTCCATAGCCGCCTCGGACAACGCGTGACGCCACGACAGGATCTCCGGCGACGTGTCGGAGGCCAGTTCGGCGGGCCGCATGAACGGCGTCTCGGCGCCGCAGTCCCGGGCGACGCGGGCTATGTCCTCGCTATCGGTCGAGACGATTATCCGGTCGACATGCCTCGACCCCCGGAGCGACTCTATCGAATACGCGATCAGCGGACGGCCCGCCAGCGATTTTATGTTTTTCCCCGGCAATCCCTTCGAGCCTCCGCGCGCGAATACATATCCGTAGCAGAGCTTATCCTCATACAAGAACCCTCTCCCCCTTCTCCGCGCTCCGCCGGGCTGCCTCCACGAGCTCGACCACCCTCATGCCCCTCCGCAGCCCCACGAGCGGCTCCGACTCCCCGCGCACGCAGGCCAGAAAGTGCGCCATCTGATCCCTGTACGCGCAGCCGGGAGCCTCCAACGCGCCGCTGAAGGTCCTCGGCGACCCGCCGTCGCATGACGAGCGTATCGAGCCCGTGCCCTGGATGAGGTCAAGCTCGGCGGCGCCGTCGGTCCCAAAGACCCGGCAGCTCCGGGTCGGTGTCCTCTGGAGCATGTCCAGGTGAATCATGGCGGTCGATCCTCCGGCGCCTTCCATCAATATATCCGCGCTGTCCTCGACGTCTATGTCCAAGTCTCCGCTCCTAGCGGAGCGGCAAAAAACCGCTCGCGTCCCGCCGAGCAGCCTGTCCGCGTACTCCACCTCGTGGCTCAGCTCGAGCAGCACGCCCCCGCCCAGCGCGGAACTGGCGCTTACGGAAGCCCTGTAGTCGATGTGCGGCCGCCACCGCGGCAGGTACTGCCCCACCTCGGCCATCACCGATATGACACGGCCGACGGCGCCGGATCTGACCTGCTCCATGAGATGGTTCAGCGTCTTGAGGTAGGACATGTTGTACGCGACCAATACGGTCAGCCCCCTGGCCTCCGCTGTGTCTATGAGCTCGGCTATGCCGTCGAGGCTGGCGGAGAGGGGCTTTTCGATCAGCATGTGCGCGCCGATTTCGGCCAGGCGCGCGGCCTGCCCCGCGTGCTTCGTCGCGGGCGACGCCACGACGGCGAATCGAGGCGCGAAGTCCAGCACGTCGCCGAAATCAGTGGTCATCCTAGCCCAACCATGCTCGGGTCTGAGGGGCACGTCCCTCTCCCTGCACACCAGAAGATCGAGCCGCCCGCGCCCAAGCATCTCCTCCATTATATCTATGTGCCTCGCGGCGATGGCGCCGTATCCTACGACAGCGACCCTCATGCCCGCACCTTACACCGCGTATCCGCCGGCCCTGAACGCGCCCCGGTTCCGCCTGATCCAATCAACGGTCATCCTGAGCCCGTCGGGCAGCGAGACCTCAGGCGCCCATCCAAGAGAGCGGGCGAACGATACGTCGGCGCGGAGCCGCTCCACCTCGCTGCCCGACGGGCGTATCCTCGCGGGGTCCTCCGCTATGCGCGCGCCGGCACCCATTATCCCCGCTATCTCAGCGGCGAGGTCCCCTATCGATATCTCGCGTCCCGTGCCGATGTTCGTGACCCGGCCCACGCTCTCCTCGCGAAGCCCCACCTCGACGAAGCCCTTAACGGTGTCCGACACGAAGTTCAGGTCGCGCGTCGGCGCCAGGCTGCCGAGCCTGAGCTCCCCGCCCGCGAGCAGCTGGCTTATGATGGCCGGTATCACGGCGCGGGCCGACTGCCGCGGGCCGTATGTGTTGAACGGCCTTATCACGGACACAGGGGTCTCGAACGACCTGTGATACGACAGCGCCAGATGGTCCGCGCCGGATTTCGACGCGGCGTAGGGCGATTGCGGGTTCACCGGGTGGCGTTCGTCCATCGGGACGTACCGGGCAGTTCCGTATACCTCGCTGGTCGACGTGTGGACGACCCTCCCGACTCCGAGATCCCTGCACGCCTCCAGCACGTTGTAGGTCCCCTCCACGTTGGTCCTGACGTAGGCGAGGGGGGAGACGTAAGAGTACGGTATGCCTATGAGCGCGGCCAGATGGAACACGGCGTCCGCGCCCCTGGCGGCGCGCCGCACCGAGTCCATGTCGCGGATGTCGCCGGATATGACCTCGATCTCGTCTTTGCAGCCGCACTCATCGAGCCAGCCCCACGACGACGACGAATTGTAGCGCACGAAGGCCCTGACGTCGTGCCCCAGGGCTGACAGGCGCTCCGCTAGATGAGAGCCAATGAAGCCTCCCGCCCCCGTCACGAGAATTTTCATGAAATCATCAACTCGAATCCGTATAAAAATTCGCCGGCGCCGATTCGTACCAATTTGAAATCAAAGGCCTAAAGGGTGAAGCGTTAAAATAGGTCTTATCGACCATTCAGCCTTGTCAAAAACAGCCTGTTGACCGCGAATTGGTATATTGATATCAATCGGCGCCGCTTTTCGTATACGAGTGAGAGAGAGGCTCCCCTCTCTCTCACTCGGCCATATTCGCCCTATTGCGCCTGGGTTATCCGCGGAGCAGCGTGAGCACGTTCTGCGGCAGCTGGTTCGCCTGAGCGAGCATCGAGTTGCCGGCCTGGCTCAGGATGTTGAGCTTCGTGAACTCCATCATCTCCTTCGCCATGTCGATGTCGCGGATGCGGCTCTCCGACGCCGTCGTGTTGGTCGCGGCCGTGGTCAGGTTGCTTATGGTGTGCTCCAGCCTGTTCTGATACGCGCCGAGCTTCGCGCGCTGCGACGACACCTTGCCGATGGCGTTGTCGATTATCGTCATGGCGCGCCCGGCGGAGTCGCGGTCGGTCACGATGATGTTTTGCACCCCGAGGGCCTCCGCGCTCATGTCGCCTATGTCGAGCGCCATGTCTTCCCCCTCGTTCGCTCCGACCTGGAAAACCGTCGTGTTGTCCGAGAGGTGGAGGATGGTCTCGTACGTGTCCGAGTCGGACGAAAGCTCGAACGCCTTCGTCACGTCGTTCCAGGATATGGCGATGTCAGCCATAGGATCGAACGTCACGTCCACGTTCGGGTGCAGAATGCCGACCAGCTTGTTGCCGCTGATCTTGTGGTTAGTCGCCACCATCTTCGCGGTGTGCGCGTCCGCGATGGACACCATGAACGTGTTCTCGACGGACTCCTGGATGATATTGAGGGAGAACGCCTTTATGAGGTCCTCGTCGCCGGAGAAGGACAGCTTACCGGCCTTGCCCGGCACCAGGCTCCGTATGATGAGCGTCCCCTCCACGGACTCGTACGTGTCCGTTATGGGGTCCTCGACGAAGGACACGAAGCTGTTGGCGGCGGACGAGACGTACCTCGACTGTCCCAGCCCGTAGGCTATGGCGTCGTTGAGCTTCTTCTTCAGGTCGTCCATCGTATCCGTGGCGTAAAGGGTGACCTTCGTGTTGGTCCCGTCCCCCTGGTAGATCGTTATCTCCTTCGGGTCGACCAGCAGGAAGCGTCCATTCGCGTCCCAGAACTTATCGATGTCCCGCAGCTTCACATCGCTCTTCGCGATCTGCCCTATATATGCCGCATCGAAGGACGCGCGGTTGACTGAGGAGGCATCATCCGCCATGTTCACGGCGGCTGTGTTGAACGTCACTATTATGTTGCCCTCGTACACATTGCCATTGACCGAGTTGAGGTAGAATTGCTTGAACTGAATGTCCCTGTTCTGGACGGCGCTCATGTTCACGCGGTACGCCACCTCTTTGACCGCGGCGGTTCCGTCGGCCTGAAACCACGCGTCCGGCCACGATGAATTCACCGTGGCGGATATGGATATTATATCCCCAGCGGTTTGCAGGGTGTTGATCACTATCTTGTCGCCGACATCGTATGCGGAAATATTGGCAATTTTTATCGCGGAGGCGTCGGTCACTTCAAAACCGAGTTTGTTGTAGCCCGTCGCAATTCCCGCGGTACTGATCATGAGGTTGTCGTCGGTAACCGACTTTATGTTGTACGCGGAATCCATATACGTGGCCTGTGCTCTGAACGTCACCCTGCCGTTGCTTGTATCGACGTCGATGACCTCCAGGAGGATACTGGCGTTTTTCAGGCCACTCCCCACACCAGCACTGTTCAAAGTTATATTGGCCGATGTGACGCCGTAAAACCCTCCCACTACTCCAAAGGCCGTAACCGCCGCCGCCGTATTCGCCCCACCCTGGTATATATTGTACGTGCCGGCGGGCAGGTTGTCGACCGATATGCTCTCGAAACCGGCGGCCGTGTTCCTCGACACGTCCATGATGACGTTCTTGTGCTTGATCTTGAAGATGTCGCTCTTCTGCACCTCAGCCTGGCCGGGCTTCGCGTCGACGCTTATCTTGAAGTTCCCCTCCAGCGCTGACTTCTGGCCGAACTGGTCGACCTGCCTGAGGCCGCCGTTGATCACCGCCCTCGTGGACAGGTCGCTGGACGACCAGAGCACGGCCGCCGACCCGTCCAGCAGCTTCCTCTTGTTGAACTGCGTCGTCGAGGCTATGCGGGATATCTCCTCCTTGAGCTGGTCTATCTCCAGCTGGATGTAGCTGCGGTCCTCCTGGGTCAGCGTATCGTTCGCCGCCTGCACGGACAGTTCCCTCATGCGCTGCAGTATGGAATGCGTCTCGGAGAGCGCGCCCTCCGCCGTCTGGACCATCGATATGCCGTTTTGGGCGTTCGACACCGCCTGGTTCAGCCCCCTGATCTGCGACCTCATCTTCTCCGATATGGCCAATCCCGCCGCGTCGTCCGCGGCGCTGTTGATGCGCAGCCCCGTCGACAGTCTCTCTATCGACTTGGCAAGGGCGTTGTTGGTCGAGTTCAGCGCGTTGTAGCTCTGCAGAGCCGGAATATTGCTCATGATACGCATGACATGATTACCTCCCTGTACAATTTAATCCCACTCTCACGAGTGCGGGGACAATTTACGGGGAACCGGCTCGTCTCAGAATTGAACGCGCATCCGTACGCCTGTCAACATGACATACGATGCCGATTCGCCTTTGCTTACGATGATTATCGTCAGAGATCGAGGGAATCTTTAACATGAATGTGCGCAAATTCGCTTAAAACTCGTATTTGTTTCACCTTTTGGGGCGGGGGCCGAAACTTGCAAGATGATTTTTTAGAGTGTATATTATATTTTGTTGTCAGCATTTTGACGGATTCCCCCGCAAAACATTGCGGCCCTGAGAATTTCCGCCGCGACAAATTCGAAAGAATGGAGCGTAGCTGATGAAACCATATCCAAGGTATGTCGGCATAGATTACTCGAAATACGAGGATGGCGTCCCCCCCCCCCCCAAACCAACTGGAGGCGAAGTACGGTCTGCCCGAAGAGGTGAAGTTCTGCGTGGAGTGCGTCATGACGAACCAGAGGCCCACGTCGTGTTTTGAGTTCAAGCACACCGCGCAAAGCGTGAAGAGCTCGCTCAACATACGGGACGACGGGGTCTGCGACGCGTGCCACTCCATTAAGCTGAAGGAGGCGGACATCGACTGGAAGGAGCGCGAGCGGGAGCTCATCGCGCTGTGCGGCAAGTTCAGGCGCGGCGACGGGCAGTACGACTGCCTCGTTCCTGGCTCCGGGGGAAAGGACAGCTTCTACGCGGCTCACATGTTGAAGTACAAATACGGTATGCATCCGCTTACTGTGACGTGGGCTCCCAACATGTACACCAGTTGGGGCTGGCGTAACCTCCAGTCGTGGATAGGCGCGGGATTCGACAACTACCTCTGCACGCCCAACGCGCTCACGCACAGGCTCCTCACGAGACTGGCGGTCGAGAACATATTCCATCCGTTCCAGACGTTCATACTCGGTCAAAAACAACTCGCCCCGAAGCTAGCGGTGAGGTTTGGCATCCCCCTCGTGTTCTACGGGGAGAACGAGGCCGAGTACGGCAACCCATTGGCGGACAACAAGAGCGCCCAAAGGGACCTCAACTATTTTTCAACGAGCAAAAAAGAGGACATCTACCTCGGCGGCGTCAGCCTGCGGGATCTGGAGGATGACTTCGGCGTGCCTACCTCGGATCTGTCGATATACCTCCCCAGCGAGACCAGCGATTTCATAGCGCACGGCATACAGGTTCACTACCTGGGCTACTACCTCAAGTGGCACCCGCAGGGGGCGTACTACTACAGCGTCGAGCACGGCGGGTTAGAGCCGAGCCCCGAGCGGACCCCGGGGACGTACTCCAAGTACAACTCCATTGACGACAAAATAGATGACCACCACTATTACACCACCTACATCAAATACGGGATAGGGCGTTGCACGTACGACGCGTCCCAGGAGATACGCAACAGGGAGATAACCCGCGACGAGGCCGTCCTGCTCACGAAGAAGTTCGACGGTGAGTACCCGCTGCGCTTCGAAAAAGAGATATTCGAATATTTGTCTCTGCCGGAGAAACAGTTCCCGATAGCGAGCAAGATGTTCGAGCAGCCCGTCATGGACAGGGAGTACTTCCTGCACCTGGCGGACCGCTTCCGCTCGCCTCACATCTGGCGCCGCGTCGGCGGCCTGTGGCGGCTGCGGCACACCCCATACAGCGGGGAGAGCGACGTTCAGTACGGCGCGCCCCCAAAGGCGGCGGATGTAATGGCGTGCACCGCGCGACGGGAGGAGAAACATTCGTTTATAGGCGCGGCAAGGGACGTATGAACGGCGTCAGCGAGGAGATGCTGATCGCGGGCAGCATGAGGCCGAAGGTCCGCCTCATAGCGCGCCTTGACGTCAAGAACAACTATCTGGTCAAGGGCATCCACCTGGAGGGGCTTCGCAAAATGGGGGACCCCAACGAGTTCGCCACCGCTTACTACAGCCAGGGGATAGACGAGGTGCTTTACATGGACATCGTCGCAAGCCTGTACAACCGAAACAGCCTGGGCGAGATCATAAGGCGCGTGACTGAGAACGTATTCGTCCCCATTGCGGTAGGCGGCGGACTGCGCGGCGTCGAGGATGTCCGCGCCGCGCTGAAGCTGGGTGCCGACAAAGTTGCGATAAACACCGCCGCCATCAAGAACGAAAGGATAATCTCCGAGGTCGCCGGCGCGTTCGGCAGCCAGTGTATGGTGATGAGCATAGATGCCAAGCGGATGCCCGGAGAGAAAAACCGCTGGGAGGCCTACTACGACAACGGCAGGGAACACTCCGGAAAGGACGCGGTGGAGTGGGCGTGCCGGGGGGTCGAGCTTGGCGCGGGCGAGATACTGTTGACCAGCGTCGACTGCGAGGGGCTTGAGCGCGGCATGGACTTCGACCTGATAAGCGCGGTGTGCGGCGCGGTCAGCGTGCCTGTCATCGCGTCCGGAGGTTGCGGCGGCGCGGAGGACATTGCCCTATCGGCTCGGGTTGGAGCCAGCGCGGTCGCAGTCGCCAGCATCCTCCACTACAAAAAGACCGGCGTTAGGCCGCTCAAAGAACGGACCGCGGAGGAAGGGGTAAACATACGGCTTTGAAGGTCACAATCATAAACTACGGGCTGTCCAACCTCTTGAGCATATCGCGCGCAGTGCACAACCTCGGCCATGAACCGCTCGTGACCAGCTCGGCACTTGACGTCGCGTCGGCCGATATCGTCATACTTCCAGGGGTCGGCGCGTTCAAGGACGGCATGGACGGTCTATCGAGCTTGGGGCTCGTCGGGCCGATACGCGACAGAGCCGGGGAGGGGTGCCTCATCCTGGCGATATGCCTCGGGATGCAGATGCTGTTCGAAGAGAGCGACGAGTTCGGGGTCCACGAGGGTCTGGGACTGATCCCCGGCAGAGTCGAGCGCATACCCGGCTTCAACGTCAATGGAGAGCGGCAGCGCGTGCCGCACGTCAGTTGGAACGGGCTATACCCACCGCGCGGGCACGACGATTTCAGCTCCCCGATTTTGCGCGGCGTCAAGCCGGGCGACGAGGCGTACTTCATCCACAGTTTCGAGGCCAAGCCCGCGTCGGGTGAGCGCCCAGCCGCCATCACGTACTATGGCGGCAGGAGGCTATGCGCCGTCGCCGACGGCGGCAGCGTCTTCGGGACCCAGTTTCACCCCGAGAAGAGCGGCGCCGTCGGGCTGAACATCCTATCAAATTTTTTATCCCTCCGGTCTTAATGAAACACCGATACAAAATAACGGGGGCCGCGCCAGACCCTGCGGATTGAGGCGCGGTACTCGTTCGAGGCGAACTATTTGTCCTGGAGTGACCTCGTACCGATCAAATCAGTACTCTTTTCAGGTATAATAATTTTTTATATTTATGGGTTTACACGGAGGAGGGATGTCAATGCGCGCCGGTGAAAAGTTCTTCAACACGGCAGGGCCCGTGAGGTAAGAGCTGAACTATATAGTCGATCCGCCGCGCCGCGTCGATTACGACGAGATCGGGGCTCTAATCGGCAGACAGCGCTACTTCGTCCTCCACGCCCCGCGCCAGACAGGCAAGGCCACGTTCCTTCTCGCGATGGTGAAAAGGATAAACGAAGAGGGGAATTATCACTGCGTTTATATCAACGTCGAATCCGCGCAGACGGCGCGGAACGACGTCGCTCGCGGAATGTTGGCGATACTTTCGAAGTTGAAGACTGCGGGAAAGGTTCTTGCGCAAAAACCTTTCGACGTGGATTATCAGGCTATTTTAGCGGAGAATGGATCGGATTCCTCTCTGGCTGCCGCGCTCAGGAACATCTGTGAAAATCTCGGCAAACCCCTTGTTCTTTTCATCGACGAGATCGACGCGCTGGCGAACCACGCTACCTAGAAGATCCCGGAAGGGCGGGAGAGGCATAACCCCATCACGCTCGACATGGCGGAGCAGGCGGCGGAGGCGTTGATACTGGAGAGGGTCACGCACTTGGACCAGCTCGCCGACAAACTGCGGGAGGATCGCGTCCGCAGGGTGATAGCTCCGATGATAGCGGGGGAACACTGGCCATCGAACGGGGACGATCCGCAAAACGACGACATACAATACGCAATAGACCTCGGGCTTCTCAGAAGGGACGGACCCAACGGCAAGACACTCGTCATCTCCAACGACATGTATATGGAGATAATCCCCAGAGAACTCGTTTTCAAGACGCAGTACAACCTGGTATCCCGCGCCGAACAGCCGTGGTATATCGAACCCGGCGGGCGTCTCGGTATTTCGAAACTTCTCAGGGACTTCCAGCGGTTCTTCCGCGAGAACATAGAGAGCTGGAGCGAGGCCTTCGATTACAAGGAGGCCGGGTTCCAACCGCCGCTCCAGGCGTTCTTGCGGCG
>JAISZL010000014.1 GCA_031269245.1 Synergistaceae bacterium
GGCTCCCTGGCGGGCGCGGGTAGCGCCCGCGGTCTTCTTCCCCACTCCTCCCTCGCTCACAGCGAGCGGCGCCGCCCGTCACTGGGCGGCGCCGCTCGCTGTGCGTTTATGTCTTTATTCGGAGCTTATGAGCGCTTCCTGGCCGCAATCGGGACCGCCGCCAAGAGCGGCGCGAAGAGACCGAAGCCAGCGTCGCAGCCGCCTCCGCTGCCGCCTCCGCCGCCACTCTCACTATCCGTGCCGCCGGTGTCGGACTCCTGCTCCTTATCCTCCACCTCATCCATCGCTATAACGGTCGGGAATTCGTGCACGAAATTATCCGTCTCGCCCTCGAGTTTGTACTCGATCTTCACCAGTTCGATGTCGTCGATCGCCGCCTTGTCGTCGACCGAGAACTCCACCTGCAGGTACTTGACCGCCGCCACGGCGCGGCGGATGTCGCTGCCGTTCCCATCCGTGTCAATCAGCTTGTACGTCAGGCTCCCGGTGAAGGGCAAGCCTTTCAGCGTTAGCACGGCCCGGACGGACGTCAGGTCACTCGGATCCACGGCGGACGCGAACGGAACCAATATCCTCACGTCAACCTTGCCGGTGTCGAGGTTGTTGGAATAACGAACCGCGTAGTCGCTCGCATCCTCGGAGAAGAACGGCTGCTCAACCGGGGGCAGCTCCGACGCGGAGGACACCGTGAACGAGACAGGGGCCATCGCGGTCAGGCCGCCGTCGTAGGTCACGGTGATCGTGGCGCTGTAGTCACCGGACACCAGACCATCATTGGGCTTGATCGTCCACGTATCTATGCTGTCGCCGGCATCGACCGTCGTGCCGCTGCCGCTTAGGGTGAACGGCGCGTTGCTGGAAACCACCACGGAGGAGATAGTGGCCGCCGAGTTGCCGTTGTTAGCGATGATGATCGCCTTGGCCGCTACCGGCTCATAACCCTCCTCGACCTCGGTGAACTCCGGGGCCGTGACGGTGAGTTCGCGGGTCCGCTCCTCTGTGACGGTGAGGGTAAGATCCATCGTGACCTCGGTTTCATCGGTGCCGTCATATGTCACCCGCAGGGTCGCGCTGTACTCGCCGGGCTCCACCAACGGAGCCGGCTTGACCCTGAGAGTATCGTTGATGGTGGTGGGCTCGATTGAGGACAAGCTATCGCTGCCCGTCAATACGAAGTACGTGGCGTCATCTCCCTCTATGACCGCGCTCTCAACCGTGACGACGGCGTTCCCCGAGTTGAAGAGCTCTATCTTGATCTCCTCACCGTCGGCGTCAGCCTGCTCGTATCCCTCGGTCAGCTCAAACTCGTACGCGGCGGGAGTTACGGAGAGTGTGCGAACGGGATCGGTCGTCCCCTCAAGAATTGTGAGGTCGCCGGTTTCGAGGCTCGAGAAGTTTTCCGCCTCATTGCTCGCCTTGACGCGAACGCGGTAGGTACCCGCGTAGAGGCCCTCTATCGCCGCGGCGCCGGCCGGGACATCGTGCCAATCTTCCTCATCCTCTTCTTTGTACTCCAAAACCGGGTAGCTTCCCGCTATCCTGAGCTCGCCCTGAGGTTCTCCCGCCACCGTTATATTAGGCCCAACACCCACAAGAGGCGCGGCCAGGCGGGCCTTTATGGCAACATACTGAGTTTCGCTGGTCAAATCCAGATCATCGTTTAATTTGACCACAGGGACGCTAGCGGCGGCGGCTCCGAGTTTATCGGCAGGGATGGGAAGAGTATCACCCTCGATGTCAGGGTACCCAACGTTGTCCACCATATAATCCTCGCCGGGCATAAAGCCAACCAGCGTCTCACTCTCATAGTCGACGCTTATTTCAGGCGTCGCCTCGCGCACGCTGAACGTGACGCCTTTCGGTACAGCTTTATCATCCTCATCAGCATCTTTGTACGCAACGGTGATGGTGCCCCCGTATTTGCCTGGGTCTAAACCCGCCGCCGGCACGACCGTTCCGGTCAGTGTGCCGTGATGAGCCTTTACGACATCTTCCGCCGCCACACCGTCTATCACGAAATTGTCCGAATCGACAGCGATACTCTCTATCGTGCCGTCCAAATTGCCGCTGTTCTCTATAACGAACTCGGCCGGCTCAACATCGCCGTATCCGAAGGCCTCCTGCTGGAAGTTTATACCATCTCCTCCCTGAAAGCTCAATATTATACTCGGAACGCCCTCATCTGTTATAACACAGTTTTGTGATCCACTGGCGAAGCTCTCACCCGCGACAGCGCGAAGCCTCACGTGATACGCATCGGGCGCGAGGTTGGGTATCTCCGTCGAGCCAGCGGGGACGTCATCCCAATCTTCCGTGTCGGCGAGCTTGTATTCGTAAAGCTCGTCCTCGTCAAGACCACTTATTTCTCCAGTACCTCCGGGAGCCGCGTTAGTAATGCCAAGTGTTGGCGCGGTCGGGCGGGCGGGAATGACCAATGTCTGAGTCGGGCTGTTCAAGTCAGCCACGTTATTGACCTTGAGGACCGTAGCGTCACTGTCGCCGAACCATTCGGTAATGATGGGAATAGTGCCGCTGGAGCTGGCGGTTGTATTTCCCGCGCCAGCGTCGACATTGGCAAAATTATACGTCGCGTTGGACACGAGATTGGTGAGCGTCTCGGCCACATAGTCGATCTGAGCATTGGGAGTGGCCTCGGTCACTTGAAAGGCGACCTCTATGGGCTCGTATTCATTGCCGCCTACCGTGAACGTGAAACCCGTGTTGTAAATCCCGATGCCGCCGTTCGTCTTCGGTTGCACTCTGTAAGCGTTATTGAGTTCCCCGTCAGCGGGGATCTTAATAATATTACTGTGGACAACATTAAAGAAATCCTCTGGCTCCAACACGGCGGGATCTACTACTATAGATCCGCTGGGATCGTTGTTTTTGAACGTGAAGAACCTAGTAGCTGAATAAGTCTCGCCATTCTGTATAAATGCTGGGTCAAATACAGGCGGAGTAATCGTCACTATCGGCTGAGTGATATTTCCACCATTAGTAACATTAATGGCCACATCGCTGTAAATGTCGGCTCCGCTATTAGTCGTTACCGTCAGCCCCTCCGCGGAGTTTACGAACTTGGAGTCATCGGCAAGTAAAGTTATCGTATCGCCCGTTATTGTTCCGTGATTGACGAGCGTGCCGGCTGTGGCTACGTTTAACTCGGCTCCGGGGGTAAGAGTTCCCCTGTTGTAGAGGTTACCCGCCACCGATATATCCCCGGCTACAGCCAACTTATCGCCGTTATCGAGGATGAGCGTCGCGTTCTCATTGACAGTCAGCGAGCTAGTTATGATGGACTCACCATTGACCGTCACAGGGAAACCAGCGGAAATCACTACATCGTCAAGCACACTTGCGGGTATCGTCACGTTATCCACACGATCGCCAAAAGTGGTGGCGGCGTAAGCGGACGGCGCGAACAGGAGAAATGCCGTTAAGAGGAGAAAAAGACCCCCTAGGAGTGTGTTACCTGCCTGCCTGCCTGCCTGCCTGCCTGCCTGCCTGCCTGCCTGCCTGCCTGCCTGCCTGCCTGCCTGCCTGCAAATCCTCAAAATCACGCGTAAATAACATCATTATCTCCCTCCAATTCTTTTTTAAAAAACCGCGGGCACACCAATAACAAACACTCTCTTCACTCCCTGCGCAACACCCCTTTCGCATTTACTCATAACAAAGCGACTCACCAATGTGATAAATAATACCACAATTTACCGTCCGCAACACCACCTTTTCATTTTTTATTTTTTAAAAACAACTATTCTTGGGACAAGAACCGCTTGCCCAACAGCCCCGGGTTCGCCTCGCCCGCGCCCGCTGGCTCCACGCGGACGTCCGCGCCGCATGGCAGCGCCGGCCTCACTCGCCGCTCCAGGGCGGCCGCGCCGCATTGGCCCAGCTCCCCGAAGGACCACACGCGCAGATTCAACATGGCGGAGCCGGGCGATGTCATGACGCGCGAGGCGGAGTAATCCTTTACGCGCTCGCTGGAAAACAGAATCTCGTCCAGGTCCTGAAGCGTCAGACGCCCCCCGGGCAGCTGGACGCGGCTGCCCCTCAGCCTCCACGGCGCCGAGATCCGCATCGACTCGCCTCCGCAGCCGCACGGCTCCCGGACGAAACGCGCGCAGTCCCCCGTGCGGTATCTTATAAGGGGCATCCCGCCGCGGGAGAGCGTCGTAAAAACCAGCTCGCCCTCCTCCCCCGGAGGCAGCGCCGCGCCGCTTCGAGGCTCGACGATCTCGAAATACAGGTCGGCGTCCCTGACGTGCAGACCGCTGCCGGGAGCGCACTCGAGCGCGCCGCCGTATCCCATCTCCGTGGAGCCGTAGTGGTTGAGCACGCGGCATCCGAGAGCGGCGCTCACCCTTCGTTTCAGGCCGGCGGCGGCGTAATCCGTCGTCAGCAGCGCCGTCCCCAGACACGGCTCGCCGTATTCGCGCCTGTAGCGGACGGCTAAGGACAGGACCTGGACCGGGACGCCCACGATGCAATCGGGCCTGAAGTCAGCCATGAAACGCGCGGCAGGACCGTCGTCGGAGATGGCGCCGTAAACGACCGGCTCCCCCCCGAAATCCCTTACGCCAAGGCTCAGGAGGTGAGGAACACCATATTCGCTCGAGCCCGGCAGGCATATCATGACCCTTCCGCCGGGACCCGTCATCTGCCTCATCCCGAACGAGAAGTACCTGACCGTCGCACGAATGTCCTCCTCCGTGAAGGCCACCCTCTTGGGCCGGCCCGTGCTGCCCGACGTGAACAAACTGACGATCCTGGCTATGTCCCCGGGCGGGACGCAGAGAAACTCCTCGATCCCCAGGCCGAGGTCCCGCTCCTCCGTGAACGGGATGCGCTCCAGGTCCTCCGGGGATTCGAGGCGCAGCGCGTCCCCCTCCGGCAAAACCCTGGCGTAGAAGCGCGAGCGGCTCTTGGCCAGGCGCAGAACGCCGTTTAAACGATCCAATTGACGGCGCCGCGACGTCATCCCGCCACCCATATTATCTTTATTGTCTTTCCAAGAGCTCCAGGACGTTTTCCCACGAATCCATTATCATGTCGGGACAGACCCTCATGTGCGAGCCGATGTCCCCGTCGAGCAGATCCATGCAGTTTATGCCTCCGCAGGGTTCGCCGAACCGTTCATAGAACCACCTGTGGAACAGGGGGAAGAGCTCTGACATCCCCCTCGCCCCGTGAGCCAGGCTGAGAGCGCACGCGGCCCCGGTCACTATCCCGCACGCGTGCCCGATCCCCATGCCCATGGTCAGGCCCTTGACCGCCCTGACCATATACTCGTCCTCGATCCCCATCCACCGCATCGTCATCATCATTATGATCTGGCTGCACGTGTAGCCCCGCCTCGCCAGATCCTCCACGTCATGCTCCGGCACGTCGGCACCCCGCTTTCGGCGTAATTTAGGAAACATCGGCTCGGCCGCCTTATCCCTGACGCTCCTCCGCGCGGGCGACAAGCCAAAAATAACCGCTCTTCAGATATCTCATTTCGCCGCAGTCGATGCGGTATTTTCCCCGCAGCCCTTCGCTCCCGTGATCCATCATCATCTGAGCCGCCATGCTCTCGAGCGCGCGCGAGCAGTCCTCGAAACGTTCTATGGAGAAACCGCTCCCTCCGACCGACCGGCTTATCTCGCCCAACGCGCGGACGTGCTTGACGTATCCGCTCGTCCGCCCCCCTCCGGCGCGGGAGTATACGTCGGAGATCATCAGCGCGCCGCCGGGCCTCAACGCCCTCCTGAACTCCCTCAGGGACGTTTCCGGGCGATCGATCAGCGACATGACGCATTCGCACAAAACGCCGTCGAGCTCGGAGTCCCGGCAGGGCAGGGCAGACGCGGCGCCGATGCGGATGGGTAATCCGCGGCGGGACTCGCAGTCCTTCGGAATCTCGGCGTCGATGCCCGCGGCATCGTACCCGAGCTCCCGAAGGAACCTCACCGTGCCTCCATCCCCGCAGCCGACGTCCATCAGCTTCGATCCCGGAGGCAGCCCGGAGGCCTCGATCATCATCCTCGTCAGCTCGACTCCGCCCGGCCTGAACATGGTCCCGCCCGGCTAACAAACCACCTGGCGGGAGATGTATCGCGCGCAGAGGGGAATCGTCCTCCCGTTCGCGTACACGTGCATACTGCACCGCCTGAGCCTTTCGATATCTATATTATAGCAATCCTGGAAGGCCATCGAGGTTATGGTGAAGCTGTGCGAGACCAGCCTGCCAAGAAAACCGTCGAGGCTTTCCAAGTCCTCCCGGGCTCCGTCGTTCCCGCAGCAGGAGGAGGCCCGCTCCCACCGGCGGCCGACGAAATCGCGGCTTCTCTCCGCCGGTGAGGCTATGGGCGCGCGGCAGCAGGGCTCCTCGCCCGCGTCCTCCCCCCTCCTGGTGAGGGGAAGCACGCGGTCCGGCATGACCACGAAATTGCCGTGGAAGCCGCACATCGGGTGGTCGCAGTGCGAGGGCTGAAAATGTTCGGGCGATATCTCACCGTTCGTCTGCTCTTGAATTTTTTTCAGCAGTTCGGGCAGGGTGAGCCTCATGCCGTCATCGGGGACCTTGGGGTAGCGCCCGAAGTAGCTGGCCGGCTGAAAATGGACGCCGCGGACGGACGGGGAACGCGCCGCCGCGAACGATATCAGCTCCCCGACATTGTCGTCGTTGACGCCGGGGACGACGGTGCTCACCAGTGCCACGCCCATGTTGAACCTGTCGCAGTTCTCAATGGCTCTGAGCTTCGCGCCAAGGAGAGGCGCACCCCGGAGCTTTCTGTGTATCTCGTCCGTCGTGCCGTCGAACTGCATAAAGGCGAAGGACACACCGGCTCCGGCCAGAGCCTTCACGTATGCCGGGTCGTTAGCCAGGCGGACGCCGTTCGTGTTCAACTGCAAGTACCTTATCCCCAGCCCCTTCGCGTAAGCCGCGATCTCCGGCAGGTCGTCCCGCAGCGTCGGCTCCCCCCCGCTGAAGTGGATGAACGAATGGCCTGCCCCGGACAAATCCGCCAGCCAATTTTTGACCGTCTCGGTGGACGGATCCTCCAGGATGGAGTCCCCAGCGAAACAAAAGGAGCAGTTCAGGTTGCAGCGGTTAGTCACCTCCACCAGGACACAGCAGGTCTCCTGCAAGTGATTCCCGCAGATGCCGCAGCCGTCGGGACATCGCGCGTCCGAATCGTCCGGCGGCTGAGGGATCCCACCCCTCCACGACTTCATGGGCATCCACGACTCCCCCCGCCAGATGACCGCGCTGAAGGCGCCGTGCTCGGGGCACGTTTTCCTGAGGAACACGCTGTCGCCCTCCCTCACGTGGCTGGCCGGTATCCGCCTCAGGCATACCGGGCAGAGGCTCTTCGTCTCTCGAATGATCTCGCCGCTCATCTCTTATAATCTTCCTTTCGCAAAGACCGTACCCCCAGAGCGCACGGCCGCATCGCCAGCCGCCGCCAAACGCGTAAACCCGCACGCCGCGAACGCGGCAACGGACGGCATCTACCTCATTTCCGCGCCGGCGCGAAGGGCATCGCGAAACCGCGAAACACGTTTAATTTGAATCGTTCTTTTTGCCTCACCAGTTTTTATATTTTACTATATCTTCGCGCAATCGCGGCACGGCGTAAATGTTCCAGCCGCGAATGACAGGGCGAAGCGCCAATAATTGAGCCGGCACAGGAAATTTTTCGAATTGGCCTGAAACCACGGGGAAAAACCGCGGGCGCTGCCCGCACCCGGCAGGGAACGCGTTCCCTGCACCCTACTCGATGGGTCAAGGGGACTAAAGTCCTTTTGCGGGGTTTGGTGACAGAGCTCCCCATGCATCAATTTAACCGAACGCCAACCGCAATCGAATCCCTTGTCGGCGTCTTTCGGCTTGCGTGTTGCAAGAAACCCGCTCAGCCTCGCCCGTCATAGAGGCGAAAACAATTTGACCTGACCCACAGAATGAAATCCGCTTTGCTTTTGATGCAATGCTCGATCCCGCTCGCTGATTTCCATCAAGGCGCGCCCATTTACGAGATGATATAAAATCATAAGCCACATTAAGTCCTTGGGTGTCTTGATACCACTTAAATTAGCGCATATGGGGCGAGGCCTCAAGGTCTTGCCTGTGGTTTTGGGATTGGTATCATCCCATTGCCTCGCCGCCGCCGGTGTGGCAAAATAGGGGAACACGTTCGCGGGAAGGCGGACGTGATATCGCGGCGTCGCCGCGCGATGAGAGGTGCGGACTCAACGGACAGATGGACATGAACATCGGCAGGGATATTTCGGAGCGCCTTATGCGCTACGCGGAGCTGCTCGGCGCGGCGAACGCCAGGGCACGGCTCACGGGGCCATCAGACCCGGCGGCCATACGCGACGACCTGATAGCGGACGCGCTCGCCGCTCTGCCGTTGCTGGAGGTTTTGGGTCCCGGCGGCTCGTTCATAGACGTGGGGACCGGCGGCGGCTTGCCCGGTCTCGTCTGGAGCATATGCAGGCCGGACATGAGCGGAGTGCTGCTCGACAGCGTCAAAAAGAAGACCGACCTGCTCCGCGAGATCGCGGAATCGCTGGGTGTGAGGAACGTCAGGGTGGTTAACGCCCGCTCGGAGGACTTCGCCGCGACCGCGAGGGAGAGCTTCGACGTGGCGACCGCGCGCGCCGTCGCGCGGTCAGACGTCCTCTGCGAGTATCTGTCGCCGTTCGTCAAGGCCGGAGGCCGCATCATAGCCTTCAAGGGAGCGGGCGTCGAAGGTGAGCTGGACACGCCTCCAGACATGTGGAAGGAGATGGGGCTCGGCAAACCGGATACCGCGGCGTACACCACGGCGTCCGGCGGCGAACGCCGCCTGGTCGTGTGGGTCAAGGTGGCTGTGTGCCCGACATCGTACCCGCGAAAACCGGGTGAGGCAAAAAAAAATCCATGGACTGGCTTGAATCGCGCGAAGCAGGGCAAAACCAATTTAAGGAAGCGCTGATTAATAAGCGCCTACCGCACAGCCCTAAATTTTCTTGCGGTGATTAACTTTGAAAGTAAAAAATACGCAAGAAGTTTACGTCAAAGGAGAACCTACTTCAGGTTCATCAACAATATCGACAGCGCTACGCTACTAATTGTAGTCTCCTGAAGATAAATATCAGCTGCGCTCCCCATAACCACCATTCCCACCAGCGTTCCGCGGCGAGCCTCCCCCGGATGTCCCTGACCGGGCATTCCCCGTGCTTTTCGCCCCTGTCCCCATGCGCGTCAATCCCTTCATGCGGCTCGTTAGATTATCATTTTAGCGCGGCCTAACCGGGGCGCAAACGCGATCACTCATCCCCGTGCCGAAGCAGGGCGAATATTTTGGGGTTTCGCGATTTCACGCTTGTAAATATCAGCTATGTGGGAACATAGCACAACACATACAAGAGGGAGAGGCCCCCCGAAAAGGACCTCCCCCTTTATGCGCTATGTTCCCTGTCTTCAGGTCAGATCAGAACGACACGTACGTGCGGAAGCGGATCTGCTGATCGTCGTCCCAACGCCCGCCCCCATTGTACACTGGATTCGCCACAGTGCCAGTATTGGTATCGCCGTAATCGATGCTGTCGTAGGAGAGCTCGAACTCGACCGCCGGGTTGAGGCGGTAGGCTACGCCCAGAGTCCAGTTGGTGGCGTCGTCGACACCTCTCGTGTCATAGTCGGCGCGATAGTAGCCGAGGTATGTGCGCCACTTGTCGTTCCACTGCTGGTTGGCGACAGCCCCGTAGACCTTCGTCTTGTTGTCTGGGTCGACTACGCGGTCGAAAACAGAATCCCTGTTTGCGAGCAGGTTCGCGCCGTTGAACGCATATACGTTGGTATCAATGTAGAAGTTGTTGTCGATCTGTGCGTACTCGAGCCACAGAGAGGTAAACTTGAGGGCATCCTGGTTGACGTCTATCGCGACCTTCCACGCGTTAGCGTTGTCATCGCCTCCAGCCAAGAACTCCTCAACGTCGTCCAGTCTCTGGTGGTAGTACAAACCCTTCAACGCGATGCTCTCAGTGAAGTTGTAGGTGAAGTACGCGCCAATCGTGAGAAGGCTGCTGTCGCCCTCTATAGCTGTATTCGTCAAAAGGCTATCATCTGGATCATAAGTGCCAGCCGGAAATACCACTGACTCGTCCGCCCAGCGATAGTACGCCATTACACCGGCGTTGAGCTTCTCCACGACGTTGAAGTCGATCTTCGCCGCAGCCAGGAAGGACTCCTCGTAAAGGACTCCGCGACCGTAATTACCCTCAGTCCACCTATGGTCGCTGCGATCGGCACTAATGGCAGTTGCGGCGCCCTTATCGTCGTTGAAGCGGCCGAGTACGAACTGGATATTAGCCTTTCCCCAATCCTTCTGGAGCAGGAAGGCGTTGAGGGCGTAGTCGCCTATGAAGGCGGCATTAGCGCCGTAGAGGCCCGCATCGCCCTCCCAGTCGAAGCCCAGGAGACCAGTCGTCAAGGTGACGCCATAGCCGAGCTCAGTGGTGATGAAGTAGCGCTCCCAGCGCATTCCGGGGTTTTTCGTCACGGCGGTCCCACCGTCGGTGCCAATGCGCGCGGTGAACGACGTGGTGTCGTTGATGCGCTTCCTGAGGAATATGCGATACCGGTTGAGGTCGAAGTCGTTCTCGCCGTACTGGACCATGTCATCTCCATACCAGCCATTATTCGCATCATCCATGCCGAAGTTCGCGTCGAAGCGGAACTCCCCGGCGATGCTCCAGCCGCCGAGGTCCTTCTCGATGACGCCGAGGCGCTCGTCGAAACCGTCGACCTTCACGTTAAGCGCATCCAGCTCGTCCCTGAACTCGAGGATGAGCTTCTTCATCAGCTCCACTTCCTGCTTGCTGGCCTTCTCGATGTCGATCTGCGCCAGGGCGCGGGCGATCACGGAAGCCATCTCGTAGCGGGTCGTGGGCTGTGCGCCCTTGTAGTCGCCCGTCGGGTATCCTGAGATGATACCGCGTGAGGCGAGCTGTGCCACCGCGTCATATGCCCAGTGGGAAGCGGGCACATCCATGAACGGGTTCGTCGCCGCGAACGCGGGGACGGCGAACGCCGCCAAAACCACTACTGCCGCTGCTACCAGAAACTTCTTCATAGTATTGAACAACCCCCTTGGTTGTGTTTTATTTTAGCGGCCGGGATATCTCTCGGCATGGGGGCTCGCGCTGAACGAAGTGTCCACGTTTCCTTGCCTCGCGTCGAACCTCTTCCCAAGATCCGCCCCGTCTCGCCCTCTACTGATCCGCTCTCCCATATTGACCGGGGGTCGTACACCTCCTTTCCCGTCATCCGGGGTCAAACGCGGATTTTTGAGCGTTTTAAGCGCCTTGCGCGCCGCGGACGCCAAAAAAACAGAGACGCCCTATCCAACGTGGCTTATTATACACACTCAGACCGTTATGTCAAATATTCAGGCTTCCCTGAATCAAGGGGACCAGTCCCCTTGACCCCGTTATCACATTTTTATTTTCACCCCGCGGGGTGAAAATAAAAACCGTAAAAAGGGTCCAGGGAGCTGGCTCCCTGGCGGGCGTGGGCGGAGCCCGCGGTCTCACGGTTTTGATCCCGCGGTTTGGGGCGAATTTCCGCGTTCTGTGGTAACATGTGCGGGGAAACGCCGAATATAAATCGACGCGATACGTCGCGTGACGGGGTGGAGAACATGAGATTCCTGAAAAACGCAAAAGAGCGCTCGCGGGCCGCGTCGGAGGAATCGCGCCGGGGCGTGGCGGATATAATAGACGACGTCCGCGCCAACGGGGACGAGGCCGTGCTGCGGTACAACATGAAGTTCGACGGGTCCGGGAGGACGGAGCTCCGCGTGTCCGGGGCCGAGATAGAGGCAGCCCGCCGCGAGGTGCCGGAGAGGGATATGGACGACATCAGGCGCGCGGCGCGCGGCATCAGGGCCTTCGCTGAGGCGCAGATGGGGACGATAGGCGAGCTGCCCTCCTTCAGCCCGTCGCCCGGCGTCACGCTCGGCCACAGAGCCATACCGGTGGAGAGCTGCTGCTGTTACGTGCCGGGCGGCGGCTATCCCCTCTACTCGACCGCTCTGATGCTCGTCATACCGGCCAAGGTCGCGGGCGTGTCCCGCGTCGCCGCGTGCTCGCCGCCGATGAGGAACGCGCCGCGCGTCCACCCGTACACGCTCGCGGCGCTGGACGCGGCGGGGGCGGACGAGATATACACCGTCGGCGGGGCGCACGGCATCGCGGCCTTCTCTTACGGCACGGGGCAGATAGCCCCGGTGGACCTGATAGTGGGGCCGGGCAACAACTACGTAACGGAGGCGAAGCGCCAGTGCTACGGCCAGGTGGGGATAGACTTCGCCGCCGGCCCGAGCGAGGTCCTGATAATAGCCGACGGCGCCGCCGACGCCGGCCTGATAGCGAGCGACCTGCTGGCCCAGAGCGAGCACGACAGGTCCGCGAAGGGGACGGCGGTCGTGCTCGACGAGGCGCTGGGCAGGAGGATAATGGAGGAGGCGGAGGCGCAGCTCGCCTCGCTGGAGACCGCCGGCGTGGCGGGAGCGTCGTGGCGGGACTACGGGGAGATCGCGCTAGCCGGCACCATTGACGAGGCCATAGCGTTCGCCAACGAGCGCGCGCCGGAGCACCTGGAGCTCCACGTGACGGACGGCGGGAGCCTGCTCCCGCGCCTGCGCAACTACGGCTCCCTCTTTATAGGACGGGGCGCCGCGGAGGTGTTCGGCGACTACGTGTCCGGGACGAACCACACACTCCCGACGCAGAGGGCGGCGCGCTACACCGGCGGCGTGTGGGTCGGCACTTTCCTGAAAATCTGCACGCACCAGACCATCACGGACGAAGGCGCGGCGGAGCTGGCGCCGATCGCGGCGAGAATGGCGCGAGGCGAGGGCCTGATAGCGCACGCGCGGTCAGCGGAGAGGCGCATCGCCGGGTAAAGGGCGTTCATGGGCATATGAAATCGAACTGGTATCAGTCAGGTTTTCGGTAGAGGCGGCCTCCCTCTTTCTTCTCCTGTGGGATCCAGCGTTCCATTATATCGTTCAGCTTCGGTATCTCCATCGGCTTTGCCAGGAAGTCGTCAAACCCGTTCGCCAAGAACATCTCGCGCATGTTGGACATGGCGTTAGCGGTCAGGGCTATTATTGGAAGCCTCTCAAACCGCTCACCGCCCAGCGCCCTTATCCGCTTTACCGCCTCTACGCCGTCCATCTCCGGCATCATGTGATCCATGAGCACCATGTCGTACTCCTGCCTCTGGACAAGCTCTATCGCCTCCGCCCCGCTCGTGCAGGTGTCCGCCTTCAAGCGGTACGGCGAAAGCAGGCCGCTGGCGACGCGGAGGTTCGTCACGAGGTCGTCGACGATCAATATCCTCGCCCGCGGGGCCGTAAAACGAACTCCGGCCGGTTTCTCCAGAGGGGATACGGCCCTTCCGTTCAAGACGTTCGCCACCGGGACGGCCCATACCGGCATCATTAGGCCAAGGACTTTCGAGGCCGGAAACGTCTCTCCGATGTCCATCAGCAACACCATTTTCACATGCGGCGAATTGTCGGGGGGTTCCATCGCCTCATCCGCTGAGGCGAAGACGTGCGACCATCCCCCTGTTTTGAGCTCGCGCGTAAATTCGTCTGGATCCGCAACCCCGCGGTAAGCCACCCCAAGCGACTCGAGCGTGCGCGCGATGGACTCCGCGTACTGAACCCGTTTATGGTAGAGGAGAACCTTGAGCTTCTCCCGGCCGTCCACGGAGGCAATCGCTTCCCGGGCTTCGCAAACCTGCGGCAGTGTCACGGAAAACTCCGACCCCTTCCCGTAAACGCTCGTCACGGAGATGCTTCCCCCCATCGCCCGGCAGAGGCTATTGGTTATGGACAGGCCGAGGCCGGTCCCCTCAATCCCCCTGTTGCGCTCCATCTCGAGCCTGACGAAATCCTTGAAAAGGTTATCCATATCCTCGGGCTTGATGCCTATGCCGCTGTCCGAAATCACGAAACGGAGTGTAACGGCGTCCGTGCCGGCATCGTCCGCGTCCGCCGTCAGCCTGACGAAGCCCTCACGCGTGTACTTCACGGCGTTGCCGAGCAGGTTCATCAATATCTGACGCAGCCTCGCCGCGTCCCCGCGCAAAATGCTGGGTATCTCCGGGTCCACGTCCGCCATAAACAGCAGGCGCTGTTCGGCGGCCCTTACCCGGATGACGTTGATGACGTCGTTCAGGACGGACGCCATCTCATAGGGCGCGTCCTCCAGCTGAAGCAGACCAGACTCAATCTTCGAAAAATCCAGCACGTCGTTGATGATGGACAACAGACTGCGCCCGGCCTGGCCGATCCCCGAGACGTAAGCCGCGACGGAGGGGGGCGAAATGTCCTCCCGAAGCGCGAGCTCGTCCATGCCGATGATGACGTTCATCGGCGTGCGCATCTCGTGGGACATACGGGCCAGAAAACGGCTCTTGGCCTCAGAGGCCGCCCGCGCGGCCGAGGTCTGTATCTCCAGGTCCCTTGTGCGCTCACTCACGGTCAATTCCAATTTCTTCCCGATTTGCCGGGTTTTGAAAAACAGGATCAGGAGGAGGACCACGATAAATACCACCAAAACCGACATCCCGACCAGCCAGGGGATTCGCGCGCGGGTCAGCACCCACTCATAGCCGAATACGCGGCTTTGCCAGCGGTTAGCCGTGAATTCGACGTCGAGCAGCCTCAGGCTTTTGCTCAGAATGGAGCGCAGTACGGTCTCGTTCCTGTTCACTCCGAAAAAAGAACCGTAAGTTCTGCCGAATGTGATGTTCGCTTTGAAATTGGGTTTTTCCATATAGTGAGTCAGGCTGAGAAGCAGGTTCCCAGCCCCCATGAACAGATCTATTTCGCCTCGTTCCAAGGCGTCCAGCCCCTCTAACGCGTCGGCGTATTCCACCGTGTCCGTGTGTCCGGGAAACCATTGCCCGAAAAATCCGGCGTAAGCGCTGTCCCGCACCAGGCCCACTTTCGCGTACAGCACGTCGTTGATGGTGAAATCACGAGTGTCCGAGCGGGAAATCAACGCGTATTGGTCAGTCATATAGGGGATGTCCGGACATATGACCAGGTTCCCACCCCTGCCAGTCTCGATGAACTCGCACACAAGGGAGACTCCCCCGGTTTTCAGCATACGCTCTATCTCCGGCCAGGGAAGTATGTCCCGATGAACCTGAACGAAGCGAAGCCCGCTGAGGCTTTCGATCTCGGACAGGATGTCCAGCGCGCAGCCCTGCCAGGATTTTTCCTTCTCGTTATAGAACACCGCGGGATAGCTGTCGTGTCTCGCGGCGA